>NZ_JBQKEF010000003.1:0-161564 GCF_052121455.1 Collinsella sp. LCP19S3_D3
GTTCACGACCCTTTTTTGGGCAGCCCAAGGCAAGGGCCGCGCCCGTGAACAAGACTGGTTTCGGACGAGCGCGCCGGACGGAGAATCGAAATGCGGTGGGGTGCGCGGACATACCGGGCTGACCGCCGGCAGCGCGCCCGCAAGAGCCCGCGGATATTAGCTTGCCAGGCAAGCGTCGACTAAACGTGCAGCGTGCGCGGGCCCTCCCGACGGGAAACGAAAAAGCCCGGTTTAAAACCGGGCTCGAACAAACACGCCTATTGACAATGGCTTTCTCATATTAAAAGGGACAGGTTTATTTTGGCAGGTTTTATCTGGGCAAACGTTGGCTGGCCCTGGAATGGAATGATACCACGCGGCTTGGAAGAGGCCGTCGATTTGGTCCCAGGGGAGGCGGTTTGAGGGTCGCAGAACAAAAAACGGGGGCACAGGTTGTCCTGCGCCCCCGTTCTCGGGTGTTATTCGTTCCCTGCGGCAGAATTTACGCCGCTTCGTCGAACTGCGAGTTGTACAGGTCGGCGTAGAAGCCGCCTTGGGCGAGCAGCTCGTCGTGCGTGCCCTTCTCGACGATGTCGCCGTCGCGAATTACCAAGATCACGTCGGCGTTGCGGATCGTGGACAGGCGGTGTGCGATAACAAAGCTGGTGCGGCCCTGCATCAGCGCATCCGTGGCGCGCTGAATAAGCTCCTCGGTGCGGGTATCGACGTTGGATGTCGCCTCGTCCAAAATCAGCGCCGGGCGGTCGGCCAAAATGGCGCGGGCAATGGTCACGAGCTGGCGTTGGCCCTGCGAAAGGTTGGTGCCTTCCTCGTTGATCATAAAGTTGTAACCGCCGGCGAGCGTATGGATAAAGTGGTCGCAGCGTGCAGCGCGTGCAGCGGCCTCGACCTCGGCATCGCTTGCATCGGGGCGTCCGTAGCGGATGTTCTCGCGGATGGTGCCGTTAAACAGCCACGTATCCTGCAGTACCATGGCAAACTCGCCGCGCAGTGCCGCGCGGTCCCAATCGCGTACGTCGACGCCATCGACGCGCAGCGAGCCGCCGTCCACGTCGTAGAAGCGCTGTAGCAGCTTAATGAGCGTGGTCTTGCCCGCGCCGGTGGGACCGACGATGGCGATGGTCTGGCCGGGCTGTGCCTCGCAGCTAAAGTCGTGGATGATGGTCTTGTCGGGCGTGTAGCCAAACTTGACGTGGTCAAACTCCACATGGCCAGGGCGCTTTTCGGGAATCTGCGCGTCGGCCTTCTGCTCCTCCTCGGGCGCGGCCAGGAACTCAAAGACGCGCTCGGTGGCAGCGGCCATAGACTGCATCGTGTTGCTCACGTTGCCCAGCTGCTGCACGGGTTGCGTAAAGTTGCGAACGTACTGGATAAAGCTCTGGATGTCGCCGGGCGTGGCATTGCCGGTCAGCGCGAGCTGTGCGCCCACCACGACCACGCCCACGTAGCCCATGTTGCCCACCAAGCTCATAAGCGGCATCATCAGGCCCGACAGGAACTGCGAGCGCCAGCCACTAATAAAGAGGCGGTTGTTTTGACGGTCGAACTCTTCGATTGAGGCCTCGGCGCGGTCGAACACCTGAATGACGTTCTGGCCGGCAAAGTCCTCCTCGATAATGCCGTTGACGGTGCCCAGGACCTGCTGCTGCTCGCGGAAGTACGGCTGCGAGAAATGAATCATCACGGTCAGGATAATCGCGGCGGCTGGCAGTGTGAGCACGGTGACGCCGGTAAGCGGCAGGCTGATCGACAGCATCATGACGAGCACGCCGATAATCTGCGTCACCGACGTGATGAGCTGCGTCACGCTCTGGTTGAGCGACTGACCCAGCGTATCGACGTCGTTGGTGATGCGGCTGAGCACATCGCCCTTGCTGTGTCCGTTAAAGTAGCTCATCGGCACGACAGCGATCTTGGCGGCGATTTCCTTGCGCATGCGGTAGCAAATCTTTTGCGTGACGCCGGTCATGAGCCAGCCCTGGATGAGGCTGCAAACAGAGCTTGCCAGATACAGGCAGAGCAAAAAGCCGAGCGTCTTGGCGATCCAGGCAAAGTCGACATCGCCGGTACCGTTGACCTTGGCGACCAGGCCTTCGAACAGCTTGGTCGTAACCTGGCCGAGCACCTTGGGTCCCACAATGTTAAAGACGACCGAGCACACGGCAAAGGCGACGGCGGCAAGCACGGCAACCTTGTGTTGACCGATATAGCCGAGCAACTGCCGCATGGCGCCCTTAAAGTCCTTGGCCTTCTCGCCGCGGCCCATGCCACCCATGCGGCCCATGGGACCGCGCTGGCGGGTGGGCTTGGGAATCTGAGTCTTGGTCTCGTCTGCCATTAGTGCTCGCCTCCCTCCATAACGGCTGCAATTTCTTCTTGAGTGAGCCCCAGCTCCTCGGCGGAAAGCTGCGACTGTGCTATCTCCAGGTACGCCGGGCAGCTGTGCAGCAGCTCCTCGTGCGTACCAGTGCCCACCACGTGACCGTCGTCGAGCACGATGATCTGGTCGGCGTGCATGATGGTCGCGATGCGCTGGGCTACGACAACGAGCGCGGCGTCGGTAACGTTTTTGGCAAGCTCTTCGCGCAGGCGCGCGTCGGTCTTGTAGTCGAGGGCGCTAAACGAGTCATCGAACACCAGGACCTCGGGCTTTTTTGCCAACGCGCGGGCGATGGCCAGACGCTGGCGCTGACCGCCCGAGACATTGGAGCCGCCCTGGCTGATGGGGGAGTCGTAGCCGCCCTCGCGCTCGGCGATAAAGTCCTCGGCTTGGGCGATGCGCGCGGCCTCGTGCATGTTCTCGTCGCTTACCATGTCGCCGGCAAACTTAAGGTTGCTCTCCACGGTGCCCGAGAACAGACGCCCCTGCTGAGGGATGTAACCAATGCGGCGGCGAAGCTCGGAAAGGGTCATATCACGCACGTCGATACCGTCGAGCGAAATGCTGCCGCCCGTGACGTCGTATAAGCGCGGAATCAGCTGTACGAGCGTGGACTTGCCCGAGCCCGTGGAACCAATGATGCCGAGCATCTGACCGGCATGCGTGGTGAAGTTCACGCCGCTCATGACGTCGGCGCGGGCATCGGGATACTGGAAGCTCACGTCGCGGAAGGTGAGCTCACCGCGCGGTGCGCTGGCCGCGGGCAGTTTGGGCGAGGCGGGGTCGTTGATGCTCGTGGGGCAGGTGATGACCTCTTCCACGCGCTCGGCTGCGACCTCGGCGCGGGGCAGGATGACCGAAACCATGGTGAGGATCATAAACGCCATGACGATCTGCATGGTGTAGGAGATAAACGCCATCATGTTGCCGACCTGCATCACGCCATCGGACACGCCCTGCGCGCCAAACCAGACGATAAGCACGGTGATGCAGTTCATGACGAGCATCATGAGCGGCATCATAAAGCTCATGGCACGATTGGTGTAGAGCTGCGTGGTCATTAGGTCGAGCGAAGCCTTGTCAAAACGCTCGAGCTCATGCTCCTCGCGGTTGAACGAGCGGATGGGCATAAGGCCGTCGAGCAGCTCGCGGGCGGTGAGGTTCACGCGGTCCACAAAGCTCTGCATCTTTTTGAACTTGGGCATGGTGAGGCCCATAAGCACGCCGACGACGGCCGAGACCGCGATGATGGCCACGGCGATGGTCCACTCCAGGCCGGTGTGGTTGGCCAGGACGCGCATGACGGCGACGATGCCCATGACGGGGGCCATCAGGCACATGCGGATAAACAGGGTTGCGGCCATCTGAATCTGCTGAATGTCGTTGGTGCAGCGGGTGATGAGCGAGGCCTGGCTAAACTTGCCCACCTCGGCCGGCGAGAAGTGCATAACCTTGTTGAAGGTCTCGCGGCGCAGGTCGCGTGCGATGGAACAGGCGGTGCGCGAGGCCACGGCGCCGGTCAGGATGGTGGCGATGAGCGAGATCAGGCACAGACCAAACATCGTGGTTGCCATGCGGCCCAGATAGGCGTTCTGCACGTCGGCGGGGTCGATGCCCTGCGCCTTGTACTCGTCTTGTACATAGCTCACGGCGCGTTGGGTCACGATGGAACCCGACATGGAGCCCATTTTGTCCGCCATATCGTGGGCACCCTCGACGAGCTTGCCCTGGTCGATTAGGCCGCCTTCAACGCCTAGGCGCAGGCTCTTCATGGTGATCTTACCGCCGTCGGTATCAATCTGCTTTTGCATGTTCTGCGCTGCCGCGGCCTTCTGCTGCATCTCGGCGAGCTGCTCGGGCGTCATTGCCGCCATCTGCTCGGGGGTGGGCATGGCATGTGCGGCGTTGTTGTTTTTCTCGCTGGACGAACCCATCATGTCATCCATGGAGTTGGCGTCAATGCCCTGGTTGAACGAAAGGACGACGGTCTCGGGCAGGCTCACGATGTCGGCAATCTTGCCGCCGTCGGCGCGCTCCTCCTCGGTGCCCTTGTACGCTCGAATGCCGTTATTATCCGCCTTGCTAAACACGGCCTCCACAGCTTTGGCGTCCTTATCGCTCATAAAGAGTTCGAGGTCGTCGAGCGATTCGGTGCGAATGGTGTCAGGTACGGGCGAGGCGATACCGCCTTGCTGCACGCCCACGTCGACGATGTCGCTCATATACGTAGGCAGCGCTAGATCGGCGTTGCAGCTGATTACGATAAGTACGATAGCTGCGAACAGTGCCAGGACATGCTTTTTAAAGAGCTTGAGAATCCTCACTCGGCATCTCTCCTTTCTTGATTGCGGTCGATAATTTCGTTGGCACGCCTAAGAAGGCGCACCATCTCTTGGGTATCTGTTTCGCCGAGCTGCTCGAGGAAGGCCGCGGTGCGGTCCTCGAATTCCCGATGCTTGATTTCGAGATCATGGAATCCCTTGTCGGTCACCGTGACGTGTACGCGACGACGGTCGGTCTTTGAGTGCTCGCGCTCGACCCAGCCTTTGGCTTCGAGAGCGCGCAGGATATTGGCGATGCGGGCGCTCGAGACCCAGGCACGATCGGCGAGTTCGCTTGGCGTGAGCGAACCGCCAGCGAGCATGAGGGCGCGCATGACGGCCATCTCACCACTGAGGGCTTTGTCCGCAAAGCGCGAAATGCGCTGATGCATGCTGCCGAACTCGGTAAGGAGCTGACGCCCAAGTTCACGGAAATCGGTATCTTTCACCGAAAACCCCTAACACTAGAAACTATTTTTGGTAGAAGATGATACCTCCATATGCGGGCCTCATGCAGTGGGCAATATTAAGAGCGCATAAAGACTTAAAATAATTCAATTGCTGAAGCGTTTCAAAGAACTATCATGCCCGCGGTTAGGCGAGGGGTTGTCACCACCATGACGACTGGGACTCATTTATCGCCATGTGCGATGCTCCAACTTCCCGCAAGGAGACACCTGAATCAAGGGGGTTGGAGTCATGGCATTTGACTTCACGGGTAAAACCGCGATCGTTACCGGTGGCACTCAGGGCATTGGTCTCGAGATTGCCAAGGGTATCGTTGCGGGCGGCGGACACGTCGCGCTCATCGCAAGGAACGCTGCCAAGGGCGAGGCGGCTGTGGCCGAGCTTGGCGAGGGCAACAAGTTCTATCAGCTCGATGTCGCCGATGCGCCCAAGGCGCGCGAGACCGTCGAGCAGATTTTTACGGACCTGCCGCAAACCAACATCCTGATCAACTGCGCCGGTGTCATCAGCACCAAGAAGTTTGACGAGATCGACGACACCGAGTGGCGTCGCACCATCGACATCAACCTCAACGGCACCTTTACCATGATGAATGCCGTGTACCCGCACTTTAAAGCGGCACATGCCGGCACAATCGTCAACGTGAGCTCCGTTGCTGGCAAGATCGGCGGCGGCCTGCTCGGCACCGCGGCCTACGCGAGCTCCAAGGCCGGTGTCAACGGCCTTACCAAGGCGGTCGCCAAGGAGGGCGGTAAGTTCGGCATCCGCTGCAACGCTGTGTGCCCGTCGCTCACGCTTACCGACATGACGTCGATCCTTTCTGACGAGAACTCTCAGCGCATCATCAACGGTATTCCTCTGGGTCGCGCCGCCCAGGCCAGCGAGCCTGCGCAGATGGTGCTGTTCTTCGCTTCCGACCTCGCCAGCTTCGTGAACGGCGAGATCGGTGACTGCGACGGCGGCATCGTCCTGGACGGGTAATACCCCGCGGTAATCGTTTGGCGGCGACCCTGGCGACTCGGGGTTGTCGCTTTCTTTCTGACATAGGCGCGTGCGGCTACGATTCGCATGCATCCAAAGGAGATATATATGAGTGAATCGACTGCGGTGGAGGCGCCGGCTGCAAAGGAGCCGTTCTTTAAGATGTCCTCCATCCCGGGCGCCAATATTTTGGTGCCGCTTTTGCTGGGCTGCTTGCTCAACACGCTGTTCCCCGACCTGTTCAAAACGCTCGGCAGCTTTACGCTTGGCATGACCCAGCAGGGTGCAAGCCCGCTCGTGGGTGCTTTTTTGCTCATCGTCGGTACGACGATTTCGTTTAAAAGTGCTCCTGCCGCCGCTGCACGCGGCGCCATCATCATCGCTGTCAAGCAGATCGTGGTCGTTGCCGTGTCGCTGCTTATCCTTTATGTATTCAACGACAACCTGTTTGGCATCTCTGCCATGGTGATGCTGGCGGCTTGCACCGGCGCCAACAACGCTATGTACGCTGGCCTGATGGGTACCATGGGCAACGAGGCCGAACGTGGCGCCGTCGCCATCACCACACTCGTTGTCGGCCCTCCGGTCACAATGATCGTGCTCGGCGCTGCTGGCCAGGCTCCGATCGGCTGGTCGCTCGTGGGCGCCATCCTGCCGATCGTCGTCGGCATTATTCTGGGTAACCTCTTCCCGAGCTTTAAGAAGATGATGGCTCCGGCACTTTCCGCCATCATCGTGCTCGTCTTCTTTGCCATGGGCTCGACCATGACCTTTGGCCAGCTCATCAACGGCGGTCTTCCCGGCATCCTGCTCGGCGTGATCTGCTCGGTGGTCTTTGCAATTCCCGTCATCGCGGTCGATAAGTTCACGGGCGGTACGGGTGTCGCAGGTGCGGCCATTTCGAGCTGCGCCGGAGCCAATGTGGCCACGCCTGCCGCCATGGCAAGCGTCAACGAGGCCATGTACGGTGGTGCCGTGCTCGCGACGGCTACGGCGCAGGTTGCAGCGTGCGCCATCGTGACGGCCATTTTGACCCCGCTGGTCACCAGCTGGTGCTACAAGCATTTTGAGGGCCAGGGTCACGGCGACAGCAAAAAGGCCGCGGCCGACAGGGTCACCGCAGCCGCTTAATGCCAAGCGGCAATCAAAGCTAAATAACTAGCCACGCCACAGGGCGGCCCCGGGGGAAATCCCGGGGCCGCCCTGCAGTTTCTGTGGGTCTCTGGGACACTTTACCCTTCTAAAGCTGACATAACAGCTAGAGTGAACGTCGTACAAAGGCAAGGAAAAATACCAAACAAATCGGTGAACGGTAGTTGTTCACGCTCGCATTTCCTGCGGATTTGTTAAAAACGCCCTAATGGTATAAAAAAAGAAACATATAACAGCCCTGATGAAGGGGGTGGCTATGTTATCCTTCTCAAACGGGTGAAATCTTGGGTTTTGGGTTGCAGTTCCAAGGTGGACAAACGTTTTTCCCTGTGCTAACGCGCGATGGAAGGCGAATGAAGCCGGTCATGCAACCCGAACATTCAAGAATTCAATAAGCAGCGGTGTGAGAGAGCGCCGCATTATACGTAACTAGGAGCGTGGTTACACAATGCAGGAGGCATGGGAAGGCTTCAAGGAAGGCATCTGGACGGGAGAGGTTGACGTCCGAGACTTCATCCAGAAGAACTACACCCCCTACGAGGGCGACGAATCGTTCCTCGCCGGTCCGACCGAGCGTACCAAGGAGCTGTGGGGCGAGGTTCTCGACCTGCTGCTCAAGGAGCGCGAGCAGGGCGGCGTCCTCGATATGGACACCAAGACTGTCACGGGTATCGTGAGCCACCCCGCTGGCTACATCGATAACGCCCACCGCGAGAAGGAGACCATCGTCGGTCTTCAGACTGACAAGCCGCTCAAGCGCGCTCTGCACGTCAACGGTGGTATCCGCATCGCTTGCCAGGCTGCCAGCCAGCACGGCTACAAGATCGACGAGAACGTCGTCGAGCGCTACACCTTCGAGCGCAAGACCCACAACGCCGGCGTCTTCGATGTCTACACCCCCGAGATGCGTGCTTGCCGCTCGGCTCACATTATCACCGGTCTGCCCGATGGCTATGGCCGCGGCCGCATCATCGGCGACTACCGTCGTGTCGCCCTGTACGGCGTCGACTACCTGATCAAGGATAAGGAGGCCCAGAAGGCTTCCACCCCGACGGTCATGACCGCCGACAACATCCGCGATCGCGAGGAGCTGCAGGAGCAGATCCGCGCCCTCGGCGAGCTCAAGATGATGGCCGAGACCTATGGTTTCGATATTTCCAAACCTGCTACCAACACGCAGGAGGCCATCCAGTGGATGTACTTCGCCTACCTCGCTGCCGTCAAGGAGCAGAACGGCGCCGCTATGTCCATCGGCCGTACCTCTACGTTCATCGACATCTACGCTGAGCGCGACCTTGCCAACGGCACCTTTACCGAGGAGCAGATCCAGGAGTTCGTGGATCACTTCATCATGAAGCTCCGCATGGTCAAGTTTGCCCGTACCCCCGAGTACCAGGCCTTGTTTACCGGCGATCCGCAGTGGGTCACCGAGTCCATCGGCGGCATGGGTGTTGACGGCCGTACGCTCGTTACCAAGATGAGCTTCCGCTACCTGCACACGCTCGAGAACATGGGCACCAGCCCCGAGCCCAACATGACCGTTCTGTGGTCGACCCGTCTTCCCGAGAACTTCAAGAAGTTCTGCGCCAAGACTTCTGTCGCCAGCTCCTCGGTCCAGTACGAGAACGACGACCTCATGCGCGTTTACCACGGCGACGACTACGGCATCGCCTGCTGCGTGTCCTCCATGCGCATTGGCAAGGAGATGCAGTTCTTCGGCGCTCGTGCCAACCTGGCCAAGTGCCTGCTGTACGCACTCAACGGCGGTGTTGACGAGGTCTCCAAGAAGCAGGTCGGCCCCAAGTATCGCGCCGTCGAGGGCGACACGCTCGATTACGATGACGTTATGGCCAAGTACAACGACATGATGAAGTGGCTCGCTGGCGTGTACGTCAACTCGCTGAACATCATTCACTACATGCACGACAAGTATTGCTACGAGCGCATCCAGATGGCTCTGCACGACAAGCACGTGCACCGCTGGTTCGCTACGGGCATCGCTGGCCTTTCCGTCGTGGCTGACTCCCTGTCCGCCATCAAGTACGCCAAGGTCCACCCCGTCCGTGACGAGAACGGCATCATCGTCGACTTCGAGACCGAGGGCGAGTTCCCCAAGTACGGTAACGACGACGACCGCGTCGACCAGATCGCTCACGACGTTGTGCACCAGTTCATGGAGTACATCCGCATGAACGACACCTACCGCAACTCCGTGCCCACGACCTCGGTTCTGACCATTACCTCCAACGTCGTGTACGGTAAGAAGACCGGCTCCACGCCCGACGGCCGCAAGGCTGGCCAGCCGTTCGCCCCGGGTGCTAACCCCATGCACAAGCGCGATAGCCACGGCGCCATCGCTTCGCTGTCTTCGGTTTCCAAGCTCCCGTTCCGCGATGCCCAGGACGGCATCTCCAACACCTTCTCCATCATCCCGGGCGCGCTCGGCAAGGAGGACCAAGTGTTCTTTGGTGATATCGACCTTGATCAGCTGGGCGAGTAACTATTGTTAGTGCTATACTAACAATAACGATTACTGATTAGTGCGCCGGTTTCGGCCGGCGCCTATCGATTGAAGGAGACACATTATGAAGGTTTCTGAAGTTTCCGAGACTCAGGCCGACAACCTGGTCCACATGCTCGACGCTTACGCCGAGAAGGGTGGCCACCACCTGAACATCAACGTCTTCAACCGTGAGACGCTGCTCGACGCTCAGGCTCACCCCGAGAAGTACCCGCAGCTGACCATCCGCGTTTCCGGCTATGCCGTGAACTTCCACACGCTCACCAAGGAGCAGCAGGACGAGGTCATTTCGCGTACCTTCCACAACAAGTTCTAAAGGGGTTTAACTCCCGCAGGATCGCCGGGGCTGTTTGGGCTACCTCCCAAAACGTCCTCGGACATGCAAAGGGCTCCGTTGCGCGCTTCGCGCGGCGGAGCCCTTTGCGTCCTGCGGAATATTTTGGAAAGTAACCCAAAGCAGCCCGGCGGGGTCCTGTGTAGTCACCCTTTAGGCGGAACTCTCCTAATGGGCTGAGCGTTCTGGATACTTACTTGCTACCGTTTATCGCGTATAGCTACCGTTTGCGGAGTAAGTAACACTTAGTAATAAACCGTGTAAAATCTCAGTTAAGAACGGAGTTTTCCAGGGAGACGCTGTCCTTTGTTTTGTGCAAGGGACGGCGTCTCTTTGGCGCTTGGAGACCGTTCTGTAGCAGGACGGCGGACGTGCGTCACATATTAAAAAGTCAACGTCGAGATGGGTCGTGATAAGAATGGGCAAGTACGTAATCGTGGTTGAATCTGGTTCGGATGTGACGCCAGAGCTCTGCGAACGCTACGGCATCGTGCGTGTGCCCATGCATGTCACGATTGGTGACGAGACCGTCGAGGACGGCTCGATCGATCCGCTCGAGATCTATTCGCGCTGCAACGAGTTTGGCGTGATGCCCAAGACCAGCGGCTGCGCGCCGGCAGATTTCTCTCGCGTGTACGACCGCATTCACGCCGAGCAGCCCGACGCGACCATTTTGCATCTTGCGTATTCCGAGGCCACGACCTGTTCGCATCAGTCCTCGAAGATCGCGGCAGAGGGGCGCGACTACGTGTTCTCCATGGACACGCGTTTTGTCTCGGTGGGCCAGTCGCTTGTTGTCGTCGAGACCGCCAAATACATCGAGGCTCATCCCGATGCCACCGTCGACGAGATCTTTGCTTTTACGAACTCCGTTATGGACCGCGTGTTGCTGGGCTTTGTTCCTACCGACCTTGCCTTCCTTAAGGCGGGCGGTCGCTTGTCCAACGTGGCGTTCCTAGGTGCCCATCTGCTCAAGATTAAGCCCTGCATTGAGGTAACGGGCGGCAAGTTCGTGGCGACCAAGAAGTTCCGCGGCTCTATGCTCAAGTGCGCCCGCGCCTTTATTGACCACATGGTTGCGAAGGGCGAAATTGACTACTCGCACATTGGCCTGGCGTATTCGGTAGGCCTTTCCGAGGAGCTGCGCGACGACATGGAAGTCTATGCGCACGACCTGGGCTTTAAGGACGTTACCTGGACTCAGGTCGGCGGCGTCATCTCGAGCCATTGCGGCCCGACCGCCTTCGGCGCGGTGCTCACGCTCAAGGCGTAACGCCTGGTGTCTATCGATTTCTATTGCCTCGGCGGCGGGCGGGTTGCGACAACCTTCCCGCCGCTTTTGCATGGGGCCAAATAGGACAATCAAATTGACCGCTAAACCGTTTCGCCATCAAGCATATAGGCTAGAATGACTCTGGCATTTATGTAGCTAAAACCAATGAGAGGCAAGGTAGCGGGAATGGCTGAGATGAAGCTCGAGGGTATGGACGCTCGTCCTGAGGACTCCGCGTTTGCCCTGGGCCGCGTGCATTCGATCGAGACGATGGGAACGGTCGATGGACCCGGCATCCGCTTTGTGGTGTTTGTTCAGGGCTGCCCCATGCGCTGTGCGTATTGCCACAACCCCGATACCTGGTCGGTTAACGGCGGCACCATGGTGACCGTCGAGCACCTGATAGACGAGTTCCAGAGCAACCATGAGTTTTACCGCAGCGGTGGTATTACGGTATCCGGCGGCGAGCCGCTCCTGCAGCCTGAGTTCTTGGCCGACCTGTTCCGCGCAATGCACAACAACCCCGATGGTCGCGTACATACCTGCTTGGATAGTTGCGGCTATGCGTTCGACCCCGCGCATCCCGAGAAGTTCGATGCCGTACTCAACGAGACCGATATGGTGCTGCTCGACATTAAACACGCCGATCCCGTCGAGCATAAAAAGCTGACCGGTTGCGATCCTGCGCGCATCCTGGCGTTTGGCGATGAGCTGGCGCGTCGCAGGATCAAGGTCGTTATCCGTCACGTGGTAGTACCGGGCATTACCGACACGGCAGAGGAGTGCGAGGCACTCGGTCGTCTGATTGCCCCGTGGCATAACGTGGTGGGCCTGGAAATGCTGCCGTATCACACGATGGGCGTCGTCAAGTATGAACAGTTGGGGATTCCCTATAAGCTCGAGGGCGTTCCACAGATGGATGCCGCGCGCATCCCCGAGCTGCGCAACGCCGTCATGACGGGCATGAAAAAGCGCCGCGCGGAACTCAAAAACGCCATCGGCTAGGGGTAGCTCATTTGGGGCCGGTAGGGTGGAGAAGTAGCTAAAAGAGCCCCGTCCTAAAAAGACTGCTCTCTGGGTTGCGGTGAGATGCGCAACAGAATCGTGCCATTTGGATAAATACGCTTGTGGTTTCTTTAAAGACACCTTAAACGCTTCTGAATATCTTTGGAAAGAAATGCCTGCTCGGTATTATGCTGCTCGTATATGAACGGGAGCAATCAGGAGACCACGTGCGAAACAACGCATCGCGGGACGAGCATGTGCCGCAGCATAGCAGCAGATATGAGACGAAGGGCACGTCTTCGCGTGGCCTTGCCGACGCTCGCATCCGCGTGACGAAGATTGCCGCCGTTGGGATGCTAACGTTGGCGGTTATTATCCTCGGAATTACCGCTAAAACCTACGCGTCGGAGCGAATGGCACGCTCAGATGCGTCAACGGTACAGACGCAAAACAAAAAGGTCTCTAAATCTAAAGCCACCGCAAGTCAAACCCTGTCGACAGCGAGCCTCAAGACGAGGCTTTCGAAGGCGGACTTTAACGATATTCCCTCAGGCGATACCGTGCAGACCTTCTCACTGGTTGATGACCAGATCCCCGTCCTTGAGGATGAGAGCCTCGCCGCGCTCCAAGATACCCTTGATCAGGCCCAGGAATTGGGCGACGTGGGTGTGGTGTTTTACGATCTGTCGAGCGGCAAGGGCGTGACGTATAACGCGGACGCCGAGGTGTACGGTGCGAGCAGCTACAAGGCGCTCTATGTACTCTACGTCTGCGAGTTACTGGTCGAGACAGGGCAAGTATCGCTCGATGATACTCTGGGCACCTATGGCGGCTACAGTATGGGCTGGCTGACGGTTCGCGACCTGATCGAGACCTCGGTCGTCAACTCGGATAACGACTCGTTTATCGCGTTGCGTGCAACGTTTGATCAAGATGGCTACGAGGATTGGATTGCCGCACTCGGCGTCGAAGACGAGGTCGCGCTCGATCCAATGAGCGATTTCCCAACCTACTGCCCGCGCACCTCGGCCAAGTTGTGGCGCGAGATGAGCGAGTATTTGAGCCGCGAGAGCGAGACGTCGCAATGGCTGTCGGGCCTTCTGGCCTCTACGACCCGGTCCTTTATCCGTGACGGCATTGCGGACGACCATGTCATGGTGCGTAACAAGGCCGGTTGGATCAGCGAGGCAGGTTGCAATGCGACGTGCGATGCTGGCCTCATCGATGTCGATGGCGACACCTACATTATGAGCATCATGTCATCGATGCCGTGGAGTGACCGTTCGAGTGAGGCCGTGGCCGCCATCGCCAAGGCGCTCTACGATACCCGCGCTGCGCTGGCCTAACAGCTTCGTATTGCGCGGTTGAGTCAAAATGCTGGTACCATACCGTGGATAAACAGTTTTCACAGGTTTGGGGGATGGTATGCCTACCATCGCAATCATCGGTGCACTCGAAAAAGAGGTTGCGCAGATTAAAGAAGAACTGAACGGCGCCCATGTGTCGCAAGAGGCAGGCTTGAGCGTTGTAAGCGGCGAGCTCAACGGTCTGTCAGTGGTCGCCACGACCGCTGGCATGGGAACCGTAAACGCCGCTGGTGCAACACAGCATCTCATCAGCAAATATGCTCCGCAGGCCGTTGTGTTTTCGGGCATTGCGGGTGGCTTAAACTCCAAACTCCATATCAATGACGTGGTTATTGGCAAGTGCCTGCGCTATCTGGATACCGACACGGCGCTCATCGCCGAGTCGGCGCCGGAGCTTGAGGAGTTTGCCTCGACACCGGCTCTGGTTGACATCGCCACCACCGTGCTTGCCGAACATGGGTTTATCGATGCCGACGCTTCCGATTCCGCTGCGGAGAAGGACCCTAAGCAGTTCCTGGTTGGCACTATCGCTACAGGTGACCGCTTTGTAACGGGCGACGCTATGCGCACCGCCGCCATCGACGCGACGCATGCCGATTGCGTTGAGATGGAAGGTGCTGCGATTGCCCATATTGCAGCCAAGAACGGTGTCGATTGTCTGGTGCTGCGTGCTATCAGCGATAATTGTGACGAGGCATATGACGCGTTTTGCGAGCGAGAGTTCGATTTGGACGAGTACGCCCGCACCGCGAGCGGCATCACACTCGATATCGTCCGCTGCATCGCCGCTGCGTAATCGTGCATCCCTATTGTAAGAACCTACGACCAAGGAGTATCCATGGCCGATTCCATTAACTACCAGCTTGCCAAGTTCGTCGCCAGCTACGGCAAGGTTTCGCAGATCCCCGAGTCCACCTGTCCCGAGGTGAGCTTTGTGGGCCGCTCCAATGTGGGCAAGTCGTCCATCATGAACAAGCTCTTTGGCCGCAAGAACCTGGTCAAGGTTTCGAGCACGCCGGGCAAGACGAGCAATATCAATTTCTTCGAGGCCGACGACGTGCACTTTGTGGACCTGCCGGGCTACGGTTTCGCCCGTCGTTCCAAGGCCGAGCGCGACCGCTGGGCCGAGCTCATCGGCGACTTCTTCGACTCCGAGCGCAGCTTTAACCTGGTTGTGTCGCTGGTGGACATTCGCCATGACCCCAGCAAGCTCGACCATGATATGATCGACTACCTGCAGGGCAACGAGTTCAACTTTATCGTCTGCCTCACCAAGGCCGACAAACTCAGCCGCACCCAGCAGGCCCGCCAAGCGGCAGCCATCAAAAAGCAACTCAACGTCCCGGCCGAAAACGTAATCATCACAAGCTCCCAGACCGGCACCGGCATCGACGAGCTCAAGCGCCGCATTGCCGAGGCCTGCCTCTAGTAGGGGCTCTTGGCAGACAATAGTTTTCATCTATCTATATCACCCTAGTGATAGTTGTTGGTACACTATCACTGGGGTGATATTTTTTGGAGGTCGATATGGAGCTTTGGCACGGGTCGGAGGTTGTTGTCGAACGTCCGTCGTTGGATAAATGCAGACAATTCAATGACTATGGGCACGGGTTTTATTGCACGCCACATGAGGAAATGGCGATGGAATGGGCATGCCGGACCGAGTCTGATGGCGTTGCCAATCGATATGAGCTTGATTTAGATGGCCTTTCGGTCTTGGATTTGGAGTCTGGGGAGTTTTCAATCCTCAATTGGCTTGCAATTCTGGCGAATAACAGAGAGTTCAATGTTTCGACGCCATTGGCGCGTGAAGGGCTTCGCTATCTACTTGATAACTGCTTAATTGATACATCTCCTTATGACATTATTCGAGGCTATCGTGCTGACGACTCCTATTTTTCGTTTGCAAGACAGTTTGTCAGCGGCATGATATCGCTCAGACAGCTGCAACGTATCATGTGCTTGGGTGATTTGGGTATCCAATATGCCCTTATGAGCGAGCGCGCATTTTCGATGATTAGATTCTGCGATTGGAAGCGGGCTTCGGGGTCTGAGTTTTATCCCAAGCGTTTTGAGCGAGAGCAGAATGCTCGACGCAAATACTTGGATACGGTCAATGGCTTCGATTCCGAAGGTATCGACATTAGGGATTTAATGGCAGGGAGGGTTGATTTAAATGATCCAAGAGTTAACAGATCGTGGGCCGAGTAGGACATATCCCGTCTACTACCTCGAGGACGCAATGAACAACCTCGGCGACTGCTTCGACTATGCCGTCAATGACTATGGAGCAGAAGGATCTGAAGTTGCTGAACTCTTTTGCCTGAGCGGGGTTGCTCGCGAGTTTGAACGCGGCAACGCATGGGTCGTTTCGGGAAAATCGGGTGTTGAGCTGTTCGCGCTTATCGCTGAAAGGTCGGGCTATCAAAACAGGCCTATACCGGACTGCACCTATCGATTTGAGAAGACGCCGGAATATTGGGCGGGCTGGATGCTGGCATACCTGCAGTGGCGCCTAGGAGAGTCTTTCGAAGATTTGCTGCATGTCGTTCCATTTGATGTGCTGCGCAGTCTGTATTACCCCTGGCACGAAGCCTCGGAGGAACGAGTGGTTCGCCTCGTCTGCGATATGGCGAAAAAAGCGTCCAGGCAAACCAAACTTGCGTTAGCAAGAAAGAAGCTTAAGAAAACCCAACAAGACCTAGCATACGAATCGGGTGTGTCACTCCGCTCAATCCAAATGTACGAGCAGCGCCAGAGAAACATCAATGAGGCTTCGGTAACAAGCGTAAGAGCCATAGCAAAAGTCCTCCACTGCAACATCGAAGACCTCCTAGAACCAGTCTTCGAATACAAGGAACCCAGTGCGGCGTAAACCAAGCACATAGTCGAAGCCTGTTGCTGGTAAGTGCTCCAGCCTAGCAAGAGCCCCTATCAATAAAGGGCCATAATTTCAGCCCGGCGCCCCTTCAAAGCGTGGGTCCCTATAGACATCGCTAGCCACGTTGCCATAGGGCCACCCGGGGGCATCCCCTTAAAAACATTCCGCAGCACGAGGCCCGCTTATCCGCAGCTCCGAAGGAGCGCAATATTAAATCAGCGAATGCGATTATCCTGTCGAGGTCGCGTAGGTCTCCTTGGGGCTTCCCCTGAAAACAATCCGCAGATCGAATTGCCCCGTCGCGCGTAGCGCCCGACGGGGCCATTCATGATCGAGGACGTTTTGAGGGGAAGCCCCAAGGAGTCCGGTGTGAGCAATGAGACAGGGCGCTACAGGTACTCGATTTGAGCGCCCTCAGTGTCGCACGTTAGAATATGCGTCTCACACTTGGGGAACTGCTCGCGCAGCTTGACCTGCAGGAATTTTGCCACGATAGTGTCGTCGGTCACAGCCATAAGGGTAGAGCCCGAACCGCTGATCCAGATGGTCTTGGCGCCGCCGTTAAGGCAGGTGTCGCGCACAGCGTTGTAGTCGGGAATCAGGCGACGACGATAGGGCTCCTGGATGCGGTCGTCATTGGCGGCGGCAATCAGGTCGAGGTCGCCGGCCTCCAGGCCTCGCGTCATGCCGGCGATACGGCCCATTTGCCATACGGCGGTGGAGAGCGGAATCTCCTGCGGCACGACCTTGCGCGCCTCGCTCGTGTGAACCTCGTATGGCGGAATCACGGTAATAAAACGCAAGCGATCGCTCACCTCGTAGCGCAGGCACTGGGGGAGCGAATCGGTCGGCGTAAAGGAGCAGACGGCGCCGCCCAGGATGGCGGGAGCGACGTTATCGGGATGGCCCTCGACCTCGGTGGCAATGCGGACGAGCTCAGCGCGGTCGACGGTGTGGCCTGTCAGTGCGGCGGCGGCCATAATGCCAGCGACGACGCAAGTGGAGCTGGAACCCAGGCCGCGAGCGACGGGTACATCGGTTTGAATGTCGATGGCAACGGGGAAGGCCGGCTCGCCCCATGCGGCCAGCGCATCGACAAAGCTGACGTAGACCAGGTTGTTCTCGTTTTGGAACTCCTCGGGGCAGCCCGTGATGGTGAGCTTGTCAGCGCGCTCGAAGGTGAAGTGCGAGTAGAGGCTGACGGCCATGCCGAGGGTGTCGTAGCCGATGCCTAGGTTGGCGCTGGTTGCTGGGACGGTGATCTTGATCATGTGGGTCCTCCTGGCGTGCCTGGCTGTTTAGTTCGCTGCTCGGGCAGTCCTGCGCAAGACGGAAAGCACATTAAGTGCTTTCCTTTACGTGCGGAACTCGCGACGAACTAAACAGCCAGGCACGCTGTGCGCGTTCGTCATCATCCCGGGGGTTATCTGATAAAAGAAGGTGCGCCGGCTTTCGCCGGCGCCTAATGAGGGGTTTAGTTGGTAGCCATCTTTTTTGCTGCAGACTCGACGTAGCTTGCCATCTCATCGACGTCGCAGACGTCTTCGAAGCGGATGGGTTTGGACTCGAGCTCGGCGAGCTGTGCCGGTGCGGCCGTATTGGTGGCCTGCTCGAGCACGCGCATGGCCTCAAAGTCGTCCTCGGGAACGTTGAGACCCAGAGCATCGCAGCAGGCACGCGGGAACTTGTAGGGGCTGGCGGTCGAAAGCAGCACACGGGCCTTGGCCCCCTCGGCAGGAGCGACCTTTTCAAAGACGTGATAGCCGCAAGCGGTGTGCGGGTCGATCACGTAGCCGTTCGCATCCCAGCAGCTCTTAATGGCAGCGAGGACCTCGTCCTCGCTGGCCCAGCCGCAGCCAAAGACGCTCTGAATCTTTGCCAGCAGGTCGGCGGGAACCTCATAGCGACCAGTCTTTGCCAGCTGCTCCATAAGGTTGGCAACAAGCTCGCAGTCGCCATCGGACAGGAAGTAGAGCATGCGTTCCAGGTTGGAGCTGATGAGGATGTCCATCGACGGCGAGATGGTCGTGAAGAACGGACGGTTGCGGTCGTAGACGCCGGTGGTCAGGAAGTCAGCCAGCACGTTGTTCTTGTCGCTCGCGACGACGAGCTTGGCGACGGGCAGACCCATGCGCTTGGCATAGTAGCCGGCCAGGATATCGCCAAAGTTGCCGGTCGGTACGCAGAACTCCACGGCGTCGCCGGCCTCGATGGCGCCGGCGCGCAACAGCTGCGCATAGGCGGCAAAGTAGTAGACGACCTGCGGCACCAGACGGCCGACGTTGATGGAGTTGGCACTCGAAAGCACCGTTCCGGCGGCCTCCAAGCGCTCGGCAAGCTCCTTATCGGCAAAGATGCGCTTGACGGCACTCTGGGCATCGTCGAAGTTGCCACGAATGCCGCAGACGGCGACGTTATCGCCTTCCTGTGTGGACATCTGCAGATTCTGCACGCGGCTGACTTTGCCTTCGGGATAAAAGACGGTGATGCCCGTGCCCGGAGCGTCGGCAAAACCGGCGAGTGCGGCCTTGCCGGTGTCGCCCGACGTGGCGGTGACGATCATGATGCGCTCGGCGCCGCCGTCCTTGGCGGAAGTGCGGGCCATGAGGCGGGGGAGCATCTGCAGGGCGACGTCCTTAAAGGCACTCGTGGGGCCGCCAAAGAGCTCCATCACATAGGTCTGAGGGGCGTCAGCGCCCGGCGCAGCGTCGAGTTTGACGAGCGGCGTAACCTCTTCACTCGCGAACGTGCCGCGATATGCCTCATTCACACAGGCCGAAATTTCTTCGCCCGTGTAATCATTCAGTAACATTCCCAACACATCTTGAGCGATTTCAAAGTACGATTTATCTGCAAGCGAGCTGATATCGACCTGCTGGGTGCCGAGCTCGTCCGAGACAAACAAACCCCCGTCGGGAGCGATGCCGGTGCGGATTGCCACCTTACTTGAGCACGATAAAGTGCGTCCTCGTGTACTATGATAAGTTCCCATATAACACTGCTCCTCGGATGCCTTGGTCCCAATCGGTGAAACCATGGTATCAGAGCGCGCAAAACAGGTTCGCAGAGGCTTTTAGAAAGGTAACCTCCAGCCCATGATTAAGATTGCCAAGTTTGGCGGCTCGTCGGTCGCCGACGCCGAACACTTTAAGAAGATCAAGGCCATCGTCGATGCCGACCCGGCCCGCCGTTTTGTGGTGGTTTCCGCCTGCGGTCGCCGCTTTAAGGGCGACACCAAGGTGACCGACCTGCTCTACCTGGTTAACGCGCACGTTAAGTATCACGTGTCGTGTGAGGAGCTGCTCGAGGACATTGGCCAGCGCTATTTTGATATCGCTGACGAGCTGGAGCTCACCTATCCCATCCGTGAGGAGTTCGCGGCCTTTGCCGAGCGCGCCCGCTCGGGCGGCTACTCCACCGAGGAGCTTGTGAGCCGCGGCGAGTACTTCACTGCTCGCCTGATGGCCGAGTACCTGGGCCTGCCGTTCCTGGACGCCGCGACGGTTGTGGCGTTCCATCACGACGGTACGCTCAGCATGAACCGCACCTCCGAGCTGGTGCAGGAGTACGGTCAGCAGGGCGGCTTTGTTATGCCCGGTTTCTACGGCGCGACGCGTGAGGGCCAGATTAAGCTGCTCGATCGTGGCGGCGGCGATATCTCGGGCTCGATCCTGGCCAAGTGTCTGGACGCCGACCTTTACGAGAACTGGACCGACGTCTCGGGCTTCTACTCTGCCGATCCGCGTATTGTTCCCGAGGCTCAGCCCATTGCGCGCGTTACCTACGAGGAGCTGCGCGAGCTTTCGTACATGGGCGCAAGCGTCCTGCACGAGGAGGCCGTGTTCCCCGTGCGCGAGGCGGGTATTCCGCTGGTCATCAAGAACACCAATGCGCCGCAGGACCCCGGCACCATCATTAGCGAGACGGCTGATGAGGGCGAGGCGGAGCCCATCATTACCGGCGTGACCGGCAAGCGCGGTTTTGTCGCCATCAACGTGGCCCGCGATCGCACCAAGCCCCGCGTCGGCTTTATGCGCCGTGCACTTTCGGTCTTCGAGCGCTATGACGTTTCCGTCGAGCACATGCCCACCGGCGTCGACCGCTTTGGCGCCGTGGTGCAGGAGCAGGATGTGCACGATTCGCTGTACTCGCTCGTGGGCGACATCCAGCAGGAGGTTGAGCCGCTCGAGATTGAGGTTGTCGAGGGCCTGGCGCTCATCGCGACCGTCGGTCGTAACCTGCGCGGCCGCGCAGGTATTTCCGGCCACCTGTTTGGCATGCTCGGCCAGGCTGGCGTGAGCGTGCGCATGATTTCGCAGAGCTGCGACGAGATCAACATCATTATCGGTGTCGAGGATAAGGACTTCGACCTGGCGATTCAGACCATTTACCGTGCCTTCTCCGACGAGAACGGCATTGTGAAGGTCTCCGATCTGGAGGCTCCTGCACCGATTGAACCCGCCCTGGCTGCCCTCCACAAATAGCGACCATTCCGGTAGATTTTTGGGATATGTCTAGAAATCTACCTTTTGGCGCATGAGTGGGTTTTGAGGCATGTTCCAAAAAATCTAGCGCGGGGCGTTTCGTTTCGGTTTCGTTTCGACGGGGTGGGTTTCGTGTCCGCCCCGTTCTTGTATACACTGGGCAAGAATATCCTGCCTGCTCGGCGTGCGGGCAAAAGCCACAACCTTTAAAGGGGGAAGCATGAAACAGTACACGGTTGCTATTTTGGGCGCGACGGGGGCCGTGGGCACCCAGATGCTCGAGTGCCTCAACGAGCAGGAGTTTCCGGTTGGCAAGCTCAAGCTGCTGGCGAGCGCGCGCTCTGCGGGCAAGACCGTCGAGTTCCGCGGCGAGCAGGTTGTTATTGAGGAGGCTTGTCCCGAGGCCTTTGAGGGCTGCGACATCGTACTCGGCGCTGCCGGCGACGATATCGCCAAGGAGCTGCTGCCCGAGGCTGTCAAGCGTGGCGCCGTCGTGGTCGACAACAGCCACGCCTTCCGCATGGATCCCGAGGTGCCGCTCGTCGTGCCCGAGATCAATGCCGACGACATCAAGTGGCATCACGGCCTTATCGCTAACCCTAACTGCGCAACCATCATCGGCCTGGTTCCCACCTGGCCGCTGCACAAGCTCGCCGGCGTGAAGCGCATGATCGTCTCGACGTACCAGGCGGCTTCGGGCGCTGGTGCTCCCGGTATGGCCGAGCTCGAGGCCCAGCTGGCCGCCCTGGGTCGTGGCGAGGAGATTCCAGAGCCGCGCGCATTTGCCGCCCAGTTGGCGAGCAACCTGATTCCGCAGATTGGCGGCGTCAAGGAGGAGGGCTTTACCTCCGAGGAGATGAAGTTGCAAAACGAGGGTCGCAAGATTATGCACCTGCCCGAGCTGCGCGTGAACTGCACTTGTGTGCGCGTGCCTGTGCTGCGCTCGCACTCCGAGAGCATTACGCTCGAGTTTGAGCGCGACATTACGGTCGAGGAGGCCCGTGCTGCGCTGGCTTCTGCCCCGGGTGTCAAGCTGGTCGACGACCTGGGTGCCGAGGATGCGCACGACCGATTCCCCATGCCGATGGACACCTCCGACCAGGACCTGATTTGGGTCGGTCGCGTGCGCCGCGACATCTCGAACCCCGAGGCCGCGCGTGGCATCACCTTCTGGTGCTGTGGCGACCAAATCCGTAAGGGCGCGGCAACCAACGCCGTCCAGATCGCCAAGCTGCTCTGCGAGTAGCGGTGGAACTGTCCGGCGGTGGCCGGGCTCAGCTTTCAGAACGTCCTCGACCATGTGCGGCGCCTTGTCCTGCTCCTTCGGAGGCGCGCTCAAGGCGCCCCCCTGGTCTGCGGCGTGCTCTGAAAGCTGAGCCCGGCCCCGCCTGCGGTGACTCGGCTGCGAGCGGCCTGCGATGGGGCCGTTGTTGGTTGGGGCCGCTGGGCTGATGTGAGGGCACGTGGCCGTTGCGGGCCCTGGTCCCGGCGGCGGCCTCGGCGCTTTGTGCCTGCCGCCTTTGGGGACTGCGGGGCCGTGACGGCAGCTGCGGCGCTTCGCGCCTGCTGCCTGAGGTGACTTTGGGGTTGGGGTGAATTGAAGTTGAATACTTTTCCCGAGAAGTGAACGACCTATTTTGGACCCCCGAAGCATTGGCATATTTTGACCGCTATTTCCTGCGGTTTTGCTGCGCGAATCCTGCGGTTTTACGGTCTAAAGGTGTGGATGTTCCGGGGCCTCGTTTTTACTCGTTCACTTCTCGGGAAAAGTATTAGAGCTCAGCTGGCATGGGTACCGCTCTGGCGTCGAAGCCCCGCGTCTTCTTCTCTTGATTGGGGAAAGTGGCCTCGCTTAAGCAATTGCGATCCTGTCCGGGCGTATCAGACAGGTTGTCTGCACAATTCGCGGTATTATGGTGCGGAGTTTGAAAGGAGCCGCTGGTGGTCACGACGACGTTTGCTTCGCCTTTGGGCGAAATCCTGCTTGCCGCTGATGGCCGCGGTCTGACGGGGCTTTGGTTTGAGGGGCAGGAGCACTTTGGCTCCACGCTTCTCCGGGAAGACTCAGAACATGTTGAAGGGGCCGATGCGGTTTCCGGTGCTGGTGGCATGTCGTCGGCGAGTCCGGCTCATGGTGCGGCTTCTTCGGTGCTTGAGCGTTCGTGGGCTTGGCTGAATGCTTATTTTGCAGGGCAGGAGCCTCTGTATACGCCGCCGTTGCATATGATCGGTACGGCGTTTCAGCGTGAGGTCTGGTGCGAACTGCTTTCTATTCCGCGTGGCGAGGTCGCCACGTATGGCGAGATTGCGGCTCGTGTCGCCGCCCGCCATCGGGTGCCGGGGAACGAGGACCCCGTTGTGTCTCCTCGTGCGGTGGGAGCTGCGGTCGCTCGCAACCCTATTTCGATTATCGTGCCGTGCCATCGCGTGGTTGCCGCCGACGGCTCGCTTAACGGATATGCCGGCGGGCTCGATCGCAAGGAGTGGCTGCTTCGGCTTGAGGGCGCGTACGAGGACTAGCGCTCGAGCACTTTGCATAGCCAAGATGCCGTGAAAGAACGGGACACGCTTTCCGAATGGAGACTCAGACGGAAACCACGTCCCGGAATTCCGTTTTAAAGCGGGATGCGCTTTCCGAATGGCGTCCCAAGCGGAAACCGTGTCCCGGAATACAGCCTCAGAGTGGGACGCCGTTTCCGGTTGAGACCACCTGCTTGGACATCTTTCTACGCTCGCTCTTGTAGGGCGTAGATTGACTTATCCATGTTGAACAGGTAAGCCACGACGCAGACAATAAAGAACATCGGCAGATTACCAAAGCCGAAGACTTCGCAGCCAATAAGGATGGGTGCGAGCAGCGTATTGGTGGCGCTGCCAAAGACGGCTGCGTAGCCCAGCGCGGCGCAGAACTCGGCGGGCATGCCGAGAATCCCGGCGAGTACGACGCCCAGGCTGGCTCCGATGGAAAACAGCGGCGTCACCTCACCGCCCTGATATCCTGCGGCAAGTGTGGCGATGGTGAGTACGAATTTGAGCGCCCAGTCCCAAGGCATGATGGCGACCTTACCGTTACCGTTGAGCGCCGCCGATATCAGGTTGGTGCCAAGGCCGCAGTATCGACCCTGCCACAGTGCGAACAGAATCGCCGATAGCGCGATGCCGATAGCGGCGATGCGCGCATAGGGGTTGGGGAGCAGCCGCGCCGCAAGGGTCTTGGCATGGGCAAGGCACCAGGCAAAGGCACCGCCTACCATGCCAAACGCGATGCCTAGTACCGCAAGCCGTCCAAGACCGGGGAGATCAAGCGCGCATGAGGCGACAACGGCGACCTCGAACTTCTCGAGTCCCAGGGCACCGGAGGTCATACTTGCGGCGAGCGAGGCTGTAAGCGCGGGAAACAGCGCGCGGTATTCCATGCGTCCTGCGACCAGTACTTCGATAGCAAAGACCGTGGCAGCAAGGGGCGTTCGAAAGAGCCCGGCAAAGCCGGCGGCCATGCCGATAAGCAAAAACGTGTTGCCAGGGTCTCGGAAAGGTAGACGTCGGCCAATCCAATGTGAGACGGTTGCACCGATCTGCACGGCCACGCCCTCGCGTCCCGCACTGCCGCCAAAGAGGTGCGTCCCCCACGTGCTCAGCATAATGAGCGGCACCAAGCGCGGCGAGATGGCGTCCTCACGCCCGTGGCCTACGTCGAATACCAGGCTCATGCCGCGGTCGGTACCCTTGCCCCAAGCGCGGTAGGCAAACACGATGGCAAGGCCCATAAGGGCGAGGAAGGGGATGAGCAGGGTGATGTGTTCGTCGCGGAAGGCGCCGATCGCCAAAAGCACGCGTCCAAAGAGTGCGCAGATGGCGCCAACGATGATACCGACGGGGATTCCGACGGCACCCATAAGCACAAGACCGCTATAGGTGTTGAGCAGACGTTTGATTCTGCTCGATGCGCTGCTTTCCGACACTTCTCCTCCAAAACAAAAAAGACTCCTGCCGCGGCGTGATGCCTAGGGGCATCACGTAACAGCAGAAGTCATCAGCGACAAGGCGGTTTAGGGTAACGCGGCAGCTTGGCTGGCGCACCCAACGGAGACATTCATTCCGCAGTGGCATCATAGCGGTGGATACGGTTTGGGTCAAATGGTTGCCGTGGACAGTCCTGGTGCCTGCCCGCACCCCTCGTTTCCCCATATAAAACCTGCCAAAATAAACCAGTCCCTTTTTGGTCGGTGCGAAATGGGTAATACTAAAGAGTTATCCGACCAGATGGGAATTAATCGATGGCTTATATCGAATTCAAAGACGTCGTCAAAGCATACGGCGAGGGTGACGCCCGCATTCACGCGCTCGATGGCGCGAGCTTTACGGTCGAGCGCGGTGAGCTCGCCATCATTTTGGGTGCTTCGGGTGCCGGCAAGACCACGGCGCTCAACATTCTGGGCGGCATGGATACGGCGACTTCCGGCACCGTAACGGTGGATGGGCGCGACGTGAGTTCCGCCAATGAGGCGCAGCTCGTGGAATACCGCCGCGCCGACGTCGGCTTTGTCTTCCAGTTCTATAACCTGGTTCCCAACCTGACGGCGCTCGAGAACGTCGAGCTCGCGGCGCAAATCTGCCCCGATTCGTTCGATGCCGAACAGACACTTCGCCAGGTTGGCCTGGGCGAGCGCCTCGCCAACTTTCCCGCGCAGCTTTCGGGCGGCGAGCAGCAGCGCGTGTCCATCGCCCGCGCACTGGCCAAGAACCCCAAGCTGCTCCTGTGCGACGAGCCCACGGGCGCGCTCGACTACAAAACCGGCAAGCAGATTTTGCAGCTGCTGCAGGATACCTGCCGCAAGCAGGGCATTACGGTCATCATCATCACGCACAACTCCGCGCTCGCGCCCATGGCCGATCGCCTGATCTGCTTTAAGAGCGGTCGTGTGGAGAGCGAGACGGTCCAGCAAAATCCCGTGCCTATCGAGACGATCGAGTGGTAGCGCCCATGGACCAAGATCGCCAAAACAGCCAAAACCACGATACGGAGCACGTGGGTCACGATCGGGAGTTCGCGACCTACCGTACCGCTCAAAGCTCAAATGATATGGTGCCGACGGTTTTTCGCCGTGGCATCTCCCGCACAATCCGAGGCAGTCTTAAGCGTTTCCTATCTATCGTGGTCATTACCGCGCTCGGCGTGAGCGTGATGTGCGGTCTTAAGGCGGGCTGCGAGGATCTGCGCGATTCGGTCGACGTCTATTTTGACCAGCAGAATGTCTATGACATTAACGTGCAGTCGACCTATGGCCTTACGCGCGACGATCTTGCGGCCATTCAAGAGGTCGACGGCGTCGAGACGGCCGAGGGCATCTACACCGAGACCGCCTACACCGCCGTGGGTACCACGCGCGAGCGTGTAGTCGTTCAGAGCCTTTCCAGGAAGAATATCGATCAACCGGTGCTGGTGAGCGGCGATTTGCCCGAGAGCGCCGGCGAGGTCGCGGTGACTTCGAAGTTCCTGAAGGCTTCGGGCAAAAAGCTCGGCGACACGGTGAGTTTTGCCGCCAATGACGCGAGCTCGTCGAACCAAAGCGCCAAGGACCAGTTTGCCGCGGGTGATTACACCATTACGGCCGAGGTCCTCGATCCTACTGATGTGAGCTCCGACTCGACAGTCAACGCCTTTCGCGCTGCTTCGGCTGCGGACTATAAGTTCTATGTGAGCGAGGATGCCGCGACATCTTCTTCCTACTCCGCGGTCCACGTGATCGTCGAGGGAGCCAAGAGCCTCAACTCCTATTCAGATGCCTACACGACAAAGATCAATGAGGTCAAGGGTAATATCGAGAAGATTCGCGACGAGCGCGAGAAGGTGCGCGCCCAAGAGCTGACGGTCGACGCGCCGGCAAGCTTGGATGCCTCCGAGCGCCAGGCGAATATGCTCTTTGGGATTGAGCAGGACAACATCAACCGCATGCCCCAGGGCAGTGAGGAGCGCGCTCGGGCTCAGGCCGATTTGGACCAGCGCCGCGCCGCCACCGACCAGCAGTTTGCCGATGCACGCGCCGAGCTTTCCGATCTGGGCGAATGCACTTGGTACATCCAGGATCGCGGTAATATCGCAAGCTACTCAAGCGTCGAGAGCGACAGCTCTTCGATTGAGGCCATCGCCACGGTTTTCCCATTTATTTTCTTTGTCGTAGCCGTGCTCATCAGCCTTACCACCGCTACTCGTATGGTCGAGGAGGAGCGCACGCTCATTGGCCTGTACAAGGCGCTCGGCTATTCACGCGGGCGAATCCTGTCCAAATACGTGGACTACTCGCTGTGGGCATGTCTGTTCGGCGGCGTACTCGGCAACATCATCGGATTTGTGGGGTTGCCGCTGTTCCTGTTTACGGTGTTCGATGACATGTACTCACTGCCCCAGATGCTGCTTTCGTACGACATCGTGTCCTCGATCGTCTCGGTGGCGCTGTTTGCCGTGGGCGTGGTGGGTGCCACGATTATCGCCTGCCGCCACGAGATGGCCGAGACCCCAGCCTCGCTTATGCGTCCCAAGGCCCCGCGAGCCGGCTCGCGCATCTTGCTTGAGCGCATCGGCTTTATTTGGCGCCGCATGGGCTTTTTGAACAAGGTGGCAGCGCGTAACCTGTTCCGCTACAAAAAACGTGCCTTTATGACCATCTTCGGTATCGCCGGCTGCACGGCGCTCGTGATCTGCGGTATGGGCATCCGCGATACGTCGGTGGCGCTTTCGCCCAAACAGTACGGGCATATCACGCGCTATGACTTGCTGGCGGTCGCCAATCCCGATGACTATGCTCAGACGTGTGCGGCGCTGGAAGAGCGTAGCGCGGCCAGCGACTCCGGCGTACGCGTGACCTCGACCCTGCCGATTATGACCGACAACGTCACCTTTACGTTTGGCGGTAAGAGCGAGACCGTACAGCTCATCGTGATTCCCGACGACCGCACGAATGACCTGGACGATTACGTGCGCCTGGAGGATGAGTCCAAAGAACCGCTCGCCCTGCGTGACGGGGACGTGTATTTAAGCAAGAGTTCACAGCTGGTGCTGGGGATTCAGCCGGGCGATACGGCGCAGGTCCAGGATTCGTCGCTCAATGTTACCAAGGTCAAGGTTAGCGATATCTCGCTCAATTATTTGGGCAACACGCTTTATATGACGCAGGCCACCTATGAGCGCGCGTTCGGCCGAAGCGCGCGTCTTAACGGCATCTTTGCGCTGCTTAAGGGCTCGTCGGCCGACCAGATTGCGTTTAGCAAGAAGCTTAAGAGTGACGGTTGGCTTACGATTTCGAGTACGGCCGAGCATTGGGAGAACTATGAGTCGAACTTTACGATTATCAATTCGGTCGTAGTGCTTGTGACCTTTATGGCGGCGTGCCTGTCGTTTGTGGTGGTGTTTACGCTGTCTAATACGAATATTTCGGAGCGCGAACGCGAGCTGGCGACCATCAAGGTGCTGGGCTTCCGCCGTGGCGAGGTGCACCACTACGTCAATAAGGAGACGTTGATCCTTACGGCGATTGGTACCGCACTGGGCGTGCCGCTGGGTGGCCTGCTTGCCGAGAGCTTTACGTACGTTCTTCAGATGCCGTCGCTGTACTTTGATGTTGAGGTCGAGCCGCTGAGTTTCGTGCTCGCTGTGGTGCTTTCATTTGGCTTTACGTTTATCGTCAACCTCGTCACCAACCGAACCCTCAACAAGATTGACATGGTCGGTGCCCTCAAGAGCGCCGAGTAACCTGTTCTTGGATTCAAGTTGTAGCGAGCTGTGACGTGCCGCAGTCGCTTTATTGCATAAACCGCCCCGCAGAATGCATATTTTGGCGGGGCGGTTGCTTTTTACCCGCAGGTACCCCCAGGGGCGGCGTGCAAATTCCGGAGAATTCAGCATTCCGGAGTCCACGAGTATGGGAGCGGGCGCACAAAACTGCGCTGAAAGCCCTGATTCTGAGCTCCCAACGCCTCAAGAGCCGCTCGTTTTTACAAGATGCGGCCCATGGCGCCTGCCTTTCGCCCAAAATTCAGTATGCAGGCACCCTCGGCTGCTGAAAACTCCCAAAAATGCACGGCGCCTCCTGCCCTAGGCACCCGCAGCAAGAAGTCGAATAGCCTCGGCGAGCATGTAAACGCAGGGCCCTCCGACCCCGCCCGACGATTTCGATTGGCGACCTTTGACGGAGTCAAGGGAGGAGCCAAATCGAAATACGTCGGGCGGGGTCGGAGGGCCCGATGGGATGGATTTCGGCCGAGGCTATTCGTCGCCGAAGCTGATGCCCAGCGCCTTGGCCTCGCGTACCAGGTCGCTCTGGGGATCGACAAACTTGAGCTTGCCGGCGACCTCCTCGAGCGGCATGTGGCACATCTTGCCGTCACGCAGGGCAATCATGTAGCCAAACTCGCCGCGTAGGCAGCCCAGTGCCGCCTCGACGCCGCACTGGGTCGCAAAGATGCGGTCCTGGGCGTCGGGCTGACCGCCGCGCTGCGTGTGGCCGGGGATGGCGACGCGGGTCTCGCGACCGGTCTTGGCCTCGATTTCCTTGGCAATGTCGTAGACAATCGACGGACTCGTGCGCTCGGCGAGCTTCTTCTTGTACTCCTTCTTGGGCAGCGCCGCGTCCTCCTTGGAGATAGCGCCCTCGGCGACGGCCACGATCGTAAAGCGGCTGCCGGTCTCCATGCGATGCTCGATGGTCTTGATGACGTTACCCATGTCGTAGGGAATCTCGGGAATCAGGATGACGTCCGCTCCGCCCGCGACGCCGGCGTACAGCGGGATCCAGCCAACCTTGTGGCCCATGATCTCGATAACGAACACGCGGCCGTGACTCGAGGCGGTGGTGTGGATGTCGTCGATGCACTTGGTGGCGACGTCGATGGCGCTCGTAAAGCCAAACGTCATTTCGGTGCCCCAGGTGTCGTTATCGATGGTCTTGGGCAGAGCGATAACGTTGAGGCCCTCTTCGCGCAGGCGGTTGGCGGTCTTGGTGGAGCCGTTGCCGCCCAGCATAAACAGGCAGTCGAGTTGCAGCTTGTGATAGGTGTGGACCATCGCGGGCACCTTCTCGACACCGTCGGCCTCGGGAATGTCCAGGCGCTTGAACGGCGTGCGGCTCGTGCCCAAAATGGTGCCGCCGCGGGTGAGGATGCCGCTAAAATCGGCGGGCGTCATGACGCGGAACCTGCTGTAGATAAGGCCCTGGTAGCCGTCCTCAAAACCATAGATCTCGATAGGTTCTTCGCTATTGGTCATAAGCGTTTTGACGATGCCGCGCATGGTGGCGTTGAGCGCCTGACAGTCGCCGCCACTGGTAAGAAGACCGATCCTAAGCATGATGAATCCTTCCGGGCAAGTTATAACATGCGCATAAGTTTACCCCCGCACACTGTTGATACGGGGGTAAAACGTGTTAGCTCAAGCGTATAGAAATGTAAACAACGTCAGGCGAGCGTAAGGTCGACGGGCCTGGCTCCTTACAGTGCGAAGGCGTCGACGTCGCCCCAGTGGCGGCGCAGCGTAATAGCGGCGGCGGGTTCGGTATTGTCAAAGACGACCGACCATTGCGTATTGCTGGTGATGTCTTCCGGATTGGGCTCTTGCGCTGCGGCGCGCAGGGCTTCCCAGGCAATCGTTTCGTCCTGGGCACCGACATGGGCGTCAAGGACATCGGCAATTGCGACGGCGCGCTCTTTACCATGGCCCAGCTCGCCGTTCTTTTGGTTGGGCAGCACTTCGTCGCCATAGCAGGGGTAGAAGTTCGTAACCTGGCGTACAGGAGTCGCTTTGAAAGCGCGGTCCGGATCGTGCGGATCCCACTCTGCTACGCGCGCGTCACCGGTGGCGTCGTTGATAAAGAAGTGATAATCGCGTCCTGCCATGGCGTGCATGTCGTAGGCGGAAAGCAGGTCGACAGCTTCTTGCGTGGTGGCGGCACGGTCGAGCACCAGACGGATGGCGAGCGAGGTATTGATGACAGGGCGTTGCGTGTCCTGGTCACAGGGCTTGGAATCCAGGGTGAGTACGGCAACGGACACGCCGCATTCGTTAACACCGTCGAGCTGGGCAAACGGACCCATGAGTGCGGCGGCGCGTCCGGCGACGGAGTCAAGCGGAGTGTTATCGCCCAGGTTGTTAAGGGCGGCAAACCCGATGGAGGCATAGCCGCCGCGTGGGTGATTGCGCACCAGCAGCGCCGAGGTGTCGTCCTTAAAGTCGTAATTGCGACCGGTGCGCACGCGGCCTTCGGCATCTACGGCGACAAAAGCGCTGCAGGCAAACTGGGGAGCCTGGACATGTGCCGGCACACCGGGCAGCACCTGCGCCACCACGGCATCGATGTAGGCCTGGTCGTCGCGCACGCCAGCGGCGATGATGCGATCAAGATCGTAGTCGTAGGCAATGTCGATTGCGTACAGGTCATAGCCATCCGCGTAGCCGGTCAAGCGTTTGAGCGACGCGGCGGACTTGATTTGCTTGCGGTAAACGATACCGGTGGCAGCGGCAAGGCCGACGGCGACTCCCGCGACACCGCAGGCGATGGCAATGTTACGTGGCTTCATGACGGCTCCTCTCGTCCTGTTAGCGTAATTATCGCAAAAGGAGCGCGGGCATGATGGCTCAACCTGGTGAGTGGCACGGGATTAAACATGGAATGAAGAGTGCGGCGCTGGCGTGGCGGGGTATGCTGGAGGGGACCATCAACCCAGCGAAAGGGGAGAGCATGACGGATCAGGAAACGCCCGAACGCGCGCATGTGACGGCCGACGATATCGAGGCCGCCAACGACCTTATCGACTTTATCGAGGCGTGCCCCAGCATGTTCCATACGGCGGCGACCATTATGGCCGAGCTCGACGAGGCGGGCTTTACCTACCTGCCCGAGAATGCGGCGTGGGACATCGAGCCGGGCGGGCGTTATTACACGCAGCGCAACACCTCGAGCGTTATCGCCTTTAAGGTGGGCGAGGACCTGGCCGCGACGTGGGGCGAGGACGGCGTTGCCGGCGACTATCATTTTCAGCTCACGGCGTCGCACAGCGATTCTCCGACGTTTAAGGTCAAGGCCGTGCCCGAGCTTGACGGCGCGGGCGAGACGCTGCGCCTGAACACCGAGGCCTACGGCGGCATGATCGACTACACCTGGTTCGATCGCCCGTTGGCGCTGGCTGGACGCGTGCTGGTGCGCGAGGGCGACCGTATTGAGAGCCGCCTGCTTGCCACCGAGCGCGAGGTCGCTATCATTCCGAGCCTTGCTATCCATATGAACCGTGGCGTCAATGAGGGCTTTGCACCCAACCGCGCTGTCGACCTGTGCCCGCTCATCAGCGCCGGTGAGCTTAAGCAGGGCGACTTTGATGCTCTGATCGCCGACGAGCTGGACGTCGAGCCCGAACAGATTTTGGGTCGCGATCTGTTCCTGGTCAATCGTCAGGACGCGCGCATTTGGGGCTGGGCCGACGAGTTTATCTCGACGCCCAAGCTCGACGACCTAGCCTGCGCCTACACCTCGCTGCAGGCATTTTTGGGCGCCGAGAATGCGCATGACATCTCGGTCTTTTGCTGCTTCGACAACGAGGAGGTTGGCTCCGAGACCAAGCAGGGCGCTATGTCGACGTTCTTGGCCGATGCGTTGCGTCGCATTAACGGGTCGCTGGGCTTTGATGACGAGTCGTACCACCGTGCGCTTGCCGCCTCGATGCTCGTGAGCTGCGACAACGCGCACGCCGTGCATCCCAACCACGCCGAAAAGTGCGATGCCCACAACCAGGTCGTGCTCAACGGCGGTATCGTCATCAAGGAAGCCGCCAACCAGCACTACTGCACCGATGCCTTTAGCCGCGCAGTGTTCCAGGCCATCTGCGATGACGCAGACGTGCCCACGCAAGCCTTTGCCAACAAGAGCGATATGGCGGGTGGCTCCACGCTCGGCAATCTGTCCAATATGCAGGCGAGCATGCACGCCGTGGACGTGGGCCTGCCGCAGCTGGCCATGCACTCGAGCTACGAGACCGGTGGCGTGCGCGACGTGATGTACGCGATCCGTGCCCTCACGGCTTTCTACGAGCGCGACCTAAACATCAACGGTGCCGAAAGTGTGGAGCTCTAAAACCTGCCAAAAAAGGACGGGTTTATTTTGGCAGGTTTTATCTGGGCAAATGCCGCAATGTCAACGGTAAGACGGAGCTGCTAAGGCTTGCAGATGAAGCCGACGCCAGCGGAACCGCCGCAGGTAGAGCAAAAGTCAGCGAGAGCCCGCCGTTTGAGCCAAGGTGCCGTGAAATGAAAAGGCGCTGACCTTCTGGTCGCGCCTTTGAAATTGAACGGCAGATTGGCCAAACGGCGGGCTCGCAGCGTCGAGGGGTTCCGGCGTTTGGTAAAACGCCGGAACAATCTAATGCTCAATCCAACAACGTAAAGTTTCGCCGGCCAGCAGGTGACGCAGGTTCTCTGCGGCAATGTCGACCACGTTATTGAGCGTGGCGGCCAGGTGGAACCAGCCCGAGACATGCGGCGTGATGAGCATGTTGGGTGCATCCCACAGCGGGCTTGTGGCGGGCAGCGGCTCGGGATCGGTGACGTCGACCGCGGCGCCGGCGAGATGTCCCGATTCCAGAGCGGCAACCAGGTCGTCGGCGACCACAAGATCGCCGCGGCCGCCGTTGGCAAAGAACGCGCCCGGTTTCATCGCGGCGAAGAACTCGGCGTTCGCCAGGCCGCGGGTCTCGGGCGTGCTGGGCATAAAGGATGCGACGATGTCGGCCTCTGCCAGGCGCTCAGACAGGGCATCCATGCCGTCCATGTCCTCAAATACAATGGGGTAGACGAGCGGATGGCGCTTGATGCCGCGGACGTGCGCACCCATGCTGCGGCAGAGCGTGGCAAAGTGGCCACCGATATCGCCTGCGCCCAGCACCAGCACGTTGGCGTTTTTGAGCGAGGTGACCGGCCCCAAATCCTCCCAGCGATGCTCGCGCTGCAAGTCGTGATAGCCGGGCAGGCGCTTCATCATGGAAAGGACCATGGCAAACATGTGCTCGCTCACGGCCTGACCGTAGGCGCCGATCGAGCAAGACAGCTTGGCTTCAGCCGGCACGGTGCCGGCGGCAAGGTAGTCGTCATAGCCGGCGGTCTGCAATTGCAACAGCTGGAGATGGTCGCATGCCGTGAGCATTTCAGGGTCGATGTTGCCCAGGATCACGTCGGCATCGGCGACCTGTTCGCGCGTGATATCGCCGGCGCTCGTGTAGATAAAATCCTCGCCCGGAGCGCTCGACTCAAGAATTGCACGATGGCGGTCGTTGACGGGCAGCAAAACCAGGATGTTCACAAGCATTCCTCTCCGCTCAACCTGCCAAAAAGGGACAGGTTTATTTTGGCAGGTTTTATCTGGCAAAACGTTCAAATAAAACGCCGGATGTAAGACGAGCGTGCCCGTCAGCATCCGGCGCATCTACGGCTACCAGCTCAGCAGCTCGTAGCCGTCCTCGGTCACCACGAGCTGTACCTCGCACTGGGCCGAGTCGCTGTCGTCCTTGGTGCGCACGCACCACCCATCGCCCTTGCTAATCTTAATGTCGGGTGCTCCGGCGTTGACCATGGGCTCGATAGTAAAGACCATGCCCGGAACCATGATAGTGTCCACGTCGGGCGCCTCGGTGGTAAAGCCCACAAACGGGTCCTCGTGGAACTCCTTGCCAATGCCGTGGCCACCGTACTCGCGCACCACGCTAAAGCCGGCGTCCTCGACCGTCTTTTGTACGGCCTCGGCCATCACGGAGAGCGGTAGCCATGGCTTGACGGCTGCCAGACCCGCCTCCACGCTGGCGCGGGTGACGTCGACCAAGCGCTGGCGCTCGGCCGAGACCTTGCCGATGCAGAACATGCGGCTCGAGTCGCTAAAATAGCCGTCTAAGATCGTTGAGCAGTCCACGTTGATGATGTCGCCCTCGTGCAGTACGTCCGTATCGCAGGGAATGCCGTGGCAGACTACGTCATTGATCGAGGTACACACGCTCTTGGGGTAGCCCTCGTAGTTGAGGTCGGCCGGCGTTCCACCATGCTCGACGGTGTAGTCGTAGATCATCTGGTCGATCTGGTTGGTGGTCATGCCCGCGGTGATATGCTCACCCACATAATCGAGCACGCCCACGTTGATGGCGGCCGAGCGCTTGATGCCCTCGATATCGGCAGGCGTCTTATAGAGCGTACGGGGCAGGACGTTCCAGCCCTCTTCCCACAGGCGCTCGAGGCGCTCATCAAAGGAGCTGTGACATTTCTTGTATTTTTTGCCGCTGCCGCACCAGCAAGCGTCGTTGCGGCCAGGCACGGGTCCATTGTCAAACATGGCTAACTTCCTTTCATCCGAGGCTAGTATAGCCCACCCGCAGAGCAGCTAATTTGGGACGGGGCTTTTTTGACTGCTTTTGTCCGCGCGGCCTTGCGCCGCCCATATCGCTCCCAAAAGCAGTCAAAAAAGCCCCGTCCCAAATTAGCTGCTCTTGGGCAGACGGGTGCTAGTAACTCACCTGGCAGGGGATGCCGAGGGCTTGGACGCGCGCGGCAATGGCGTCGAGCACCTCAGGCGCCGCTTTGGCAAGGCCGGCGACTGGTGTCTCGCGCGCCACCGTGTAAATGGTTGCTTCTTGTGGACGAATGCGCTCAAGCGCCGCGAGCCAGGGGGCAACGTACTCCTCGCCGGTGTTGTCGATGGGCTTGCCCTGATACTCACCGGTCAAAAAGATCGTCTGGATAATAACGTGGCCATCAAAGCTCGCGAACGTCTCGATCTGGTGCTCGACGTCGTAGGGACCAACGGGCCGGTCGAGCAGCTGGATAAATGCCGGATCGACCGTATCGAGCTTGAGGATGTTGTCGTCGACCATCATGAGCGCATCATGCACCTGGGGACGGTCGGCGCGCGTGCCGTTGGAAAGCACGGCAATCTTGGTGTTCGGGGCCAACTGGTCGCGAAGCGCGACAGCGCCGGCGATAGCCTGCGGGAACTCCGGTGCGGCGGTGGGCTCGCCGTTGCCGGCAAACGTGATTACATCGGGCAGCTCACCCTCGACCGTCATCTCGCGTAGTTTGGCTTCGAGTGCGTCGAGCACCACGGCAGCCGTGTTGTGTGGCTCGTGGCAGGGGCGTTCGGCGTTGAGTCCGTTTTCGCAGTACATGCAGTCAAAGGTGCAAATCTTGCCGCTGGCAGGCATCATGTTGACGCCGAGCGAGAGTCCAAGGCGTCGGCTGCGGACGGGCCCAAAGATGGGGCTGGCATTCAAAAACGTAGACATAGGCATATGCTCCTCGGGACAGTTGCACTTAAGCATAGCATTGGCCCCCGTGCCAATCGCGGGTCTGGACACTGTTGTCTAAGCCGAAACTGTGCAGCCTGGTGAGTTTTCGGAACCCTATCATGAAAGGGTGCGAGTCGGGTACAGTAAACGCATTTAAGTATGCGTAACATGGCGCCAGACTGTCCAAGTCGCACCTCGGTGCGGCCTGATGGCGTTGACGATAGGATCACAACATGGATTTTACGGTCGAAAATGCGGGCACCACGATTGCCTGCCGCGAGTATGCCGGCCCGGATGTATCGTCCGATGCGCCCGCCTTGGTGTGCGTGCACGGTGCGTGCGTCGACGGCACATTTTTTGACGGCATCGCCCACGAGCTCGCCTGTGGCTATCGCGTCATTGCCTATGACCGCCGTGGTTGCGGCGAGAGCGACGATGCGGCAGACGGACGCTACGATCTGGCAGTTCAGGCTGCCGACCTGCGAGCTGTTATCCAACATGCCGGCGCCCCGGCAAATGTCCTCGCGCACAGTGCCGGTACGCTGGTGGCCCTGGAGCTTCTCCGTGCAAACCCCGCCATAATCTCGCGTGCGATTCTGCATGAACCTGCCGTGACGGATGAGGGCGCCGGCCTGGGCGCGGCCCCGGTTTTGCTCGAGATGATCGCTGCGGGAAAGGTCTCCAGGGCGTTACGGGCCTTCCTTGGCGCCATCGGCGATTCGGACCCTGAGGCCCCCAAGTTAACCGAGGCAGAAGCCAAGCATGCCCTGCGCAACGGCCGCAGTTTCATGGCAAACGAATACGGGATTACTATGACCTGCGTTCCCGATTGGGATAGCGTTCGCGCGTCGAAAACGGTGGCCGCCGTGCTCTTGGGTGAACTCTCGATTGGCACGCCCCGCGAGGCGGGCACGAGGATGGCGGCTGAGCTTTTGGACTGTCCACTCGTAATGGTTCCCGGCGCGCACAACGGCCTGCGCGATCGCCCGGCAGCGGCTGCCCAGACTGTTCGTGGCATCCTGGGGCTCTAGCGCTTGCAATAGCCGAAACAGCCTTCACCCGCAAACGTTTCGGCCGTGTTAACAAATGTGCTCAAAACCTCACGTCTGCGGCTTCAATCGCGTCGCCTGCCAACTCATAAAAATGTAACAGCATTCACGTGCTTACCTGCATCGGCAAGGTGTTACCCTTGTAACAATTGGAACCCATCGCTACCATGCGAAACTATCGAAAGGGCCCCATATGCTCAATAGTCACGAGGCCAATCTAACCGACGAGGAGGCTGCCGCTGAGGTCGCCCGCGTCGCGAAGACCTACCCCGTGGTGCGTTTGCTGTCGGCCGATCAGATTAAGAGCGAGCCTAACTGCTTGCTCGCCGGCGATCGCTGCCCTTGTCTGCGTCAGTCGAGTCTTGAGGCCTTGGCAGATTCGGGTGAGGTGTCGGAGCAACTGCTCAACGATGGTGTTGAGTACCGCGCCCGTCTGCGCCCTCTAAAGGTCGAGGGTGAGCCTCACGTCTTGCTGATGGTGCGTCCGATTGATGAGCAAGAGGCCACAGAAGAGGACCTTGTCTACACCGACGTGCTGACGGGCGTGCGCAATCGCCGATATTACGAGGAAAAGCTCCGTAGCGCCCGCATGAATGCCGGCGTTGCGATGATCGACCTTGATGATTTTAGGGTCGTCAATGATACGTGTGGCCGTCATGCCGGCGACCTTGCGCTCGGTGCTGTGGCGACAGCCATACGCAGCGGAATCCGTTCGACTGACGAGCTTGTGCGCTATGGCTGCGACAAGTTTGTGGTCGTCATGCCCAATATTCCCTCCGATGACTTCACCCGTCGCCTGCATCAGGTATCCGATGCCGTTCATGCCACGATTATTCCGGGCCATGAGTACGTGAGCTTGACGGCATGTGTTGGTGGCGTTCGCATTCATGGCGAGACAGTCGATGAGGGCGTTGGCCGCGCTGTCCAGTTACTGAGCCACGCTAAGACAAAAGCCGGTACGGTCGTGACCGATGCCGATTCCATCGAGGCCTTCCAAAGCCAAAAGCCCCTGGTGCTGATTGCCGACGATTCCAAAGTGAGCCGGTCCATCCTCGGTGAGATGCTCAAGGACGACTATCGCATTCTAGAAGCCGATAGCGGTCGCGCCACGCTCGATGCGGTTGACCGTTATGGTGGCGACCTGTCCCTCGTGCTGCTCGATATTGTCATGTCGGACATGAGCGGCTGTGAGGTGCTGGCCGAGCTTTCGCGTCAGGCAGCCCTCGATAGCCTACCTGTTATTATGATCTCGAGCGAAGATACCGACGACGTGGTGTTACGTGCTTACGATTTGGGCGCCTCGGACTATATCAGTCGCCCGTTCGATGACCGCATTGTGCGTCGTCGCGTCAACAATATTATTCGACTGTATGCCAAACAGCGTCGTCTGACGAGTCTGCTGTCGCAGCAGTACAATGCGCGCGTCAATAACAGCCGTATACTCGTCGACATCATGGCGAGCGTCATGGAAGTCCGTAATGGCGAAAGCGGCAGGCATGTCACGCATATCGAGAAGTTGACTGAGCTGCTGCTTGGCGACTTGGCGCGACGGAGCGACAAGTACTCTCTTGGCAACGAGGAGCGTTCTTCGATTGCGTTGGCGTCGGCGCTGCACGATATCGGCAAGATGTCGATTGACGATGCGATTCTCAACAAGCCCGGACGTCTGACGCCCGAAGAGTTTGAAATAATGAAGACGCATACTACCATTGGTGCCGACATGCTGCGCAATCTGGGCAGAAACCATGAAGGAAGTGCCCTTTTGGACTATGCGTACCAAATCGCCCGCTGGCATCATGAACGTTGGGATGGTACGGGCTATCCTGACGGTCTTAAGGGCGACGATATCCCCATTGCCGCTCAGGTGGTCTCGGTGGCCGATGTGTACGATGCGTTGACGAGCGTGCGTGTGTACAAGGACGCCATTTCGCAAGAAGAGGCGATTCGGATGATTCTGGACGGTGAGTGCGGCGCTTTCAATCCGCTGCTTATCGAGTGTCTGCTCGAAGTGCGCGATCGCATTGCCGAGACGCTGGAGCGCCCTGCGGACGTTGTCGCGTTCCCTTCGGTTTAAGCTAGGCAAAGGGACGCCCCGTCGGACCATGTGGCCGGCGGGGCGTCCTTATCTGTTGTGCGGTTCGCGAACTAGCGGGCCTGCTTTACCTTGGCCGCCGCCTCGACAAACGACTTCCACAGGTTAAAGTCGGTCTCGAGCGTCTGCCAGGTGTACTCGGGATGCCATTGCACGCCCAGGCAGAAAGGCTGGCCTTCGACTTCGATGCACTCGGGAACGCCGTCGGTTGCCTTGGCGACCAAGCGCGTGCTTTTACCCAGACGCTCGACGCAGCAGTGGTGTGCGGAGTTGGTCTGGATCAGCCTGTGCCCGCCAACCGCGCGCTCCAGAAGCGAGCCCGGCACGACCTCGACGGGATGCACAGGGTCGTTGAGCACGTGGGTATGGCGCCACTGCGTGCGCCCCTCGCGAGCGCCCAGGCTCGGTACGTCCATGCACAGGGTGCCGCCAGTGGCGACATTGAGCAACTGCGTGCCGCGGCAGGTGGTAAAGAGCGGCTTTTTGGCGCGGAGCACCTCGTCGACCAGCTTAAACTCAAAGCTATCGCGGATCTCGCAGCAGAGGGTGGGGTCGTAGGGTCGATCATCGCCCCAACGTTTGGGATTGACATCGGGGCCGCCGGGAATGGCGATGCCGTCGGCGATATCGACGTAATGACGGATGACCTCAATGTCCTCGGTGATGGACATCTGCAGCGGCAGGCCGCCGGCGGCAAGGATGGCATCGACAAAGACACTGGCGATTTCCTCGTTGGGGGAGAGCGTCTCGCTCAAAAACGGCTTTGCCTCTTCCCAACGCGGCGCCACCAGGATGAGCGGGCGGTCGGCGGGGGCAACGTCGACGTGCGGGGTATAGGACGAGGAAGTACGTGTTCCGATCATGGGTGCTGCTTTCGAATCTGAAGGTGACAGGGCGCATGAGAGACGTGGGACAACACTTTCAATGGATTTGTCCCAAGGAGTTGCTGGTTAGTGGCCCTTGATGGAGTTGAGGAAGTCCTCTGCGCGCTTGGTCTGGGGGTGGTCGAAGAACTCGTCGGGCGTGCCGGTTTCCACGATTTGGCCGTCGGCCATAAACACGACGCGGTCGGCCACGCGGCGGGCAAAGTTCATCTCGTGCGTAATGACGATCATCGTCATGCCCTGCTGGGCCAGACGGACCATGACCTCGAGCACCTCGTTGATCATCTCGGGGTCAAGGGCGCTCGTGGGCTCATCAAAAAGCATGGCCTTGGGTTGCATGGCAAGCGAGCGGGCGATGGCTACGCGCTGCTGCTGGCCGCCCGAGAGCTGTGCGGGCACCTTATCGGCCTGTTCGGCAACGCCCACGCGGCCCAGCAGGTCCATGGCGCGCTCGCGGGCCTCGTCCTTGGAGACGCCCAGCACGTCGACCGGTCCCAGCATGACGTTCTGCAGCACGGTCATATGTGCGAACAGGTTGAACTGCTGAAACACCATGCCCAGCTCGGCACGCATGCGGGCAAGATCCTTGCCTTCCTGCGGCAGGGGCTCGCCCTCGATGAGGATCTCGCCCGAGTCGATGGTTTCCAAGCGGTTGATGGTTCGGCACATGGTCGACTTGCCCGAGCCCGAGGGGCCGATCACGACGACGACCTCGCCGCGGTCGACCGAGAGATTGATGTCGTTGAGGACGTGCAGATCGCCATAGTGCTTATCGACGTGCTTGAGCTCGATCAGCGGCTGATTGCCGGTGGAAGAGGTGCTCTGTGCCATGGTGCTCGGCTCCTTATGACTGGAAATGGTAAAGCGTTAGCGGATGATGGTCGCGCCGGTCTTGTGCGAAACGTAGACAGCGGCCTTGTTGATCGCGACGTTGATGAGGATGTAGATGACCGCGATTACCAGGTAGACCGACACAAGGGCGTCGTAGTTGGTAATGAGCACGCGGGCATTTTGCATGAGGTCGGGGTAGCTCACCACGTAAGCGACGGTGGTGTCTTTGACTACGACCACAAGCTGCGAAATCAACGACGGAATGATAAACCGAATCGCCTGCGGCAGCACGATTTTAAAGGTGATTTTAGCTTTGGAGAGACCGAGCGCTTGGGCTGCCTCGACCTGCCCGCGCGGTACGGCGTTGACGCCCGCGCGAAAGATCTCGGCCAGCACGCCGGCTGCAGCGAGCGCGACGGGGAGCGTGAGCATCCAAAACGACGGCAGCGCAATTTTGTACTGAGGCAGCACCAAAAAGAAGAAGTAGATGAACAGCAGGCTCGGTACGCCGCGGAAGAAATCGGTGAGCACGCGGCAGACCAGCTGCAGCGGCTTAATGTCGCTGGTGCGGCCGAGCATAAGGGCTAGGCCCAACACCAGCGCGATGGCGCCAGCGGTGAGTGCGACTTTAACGGTGCCCTCAAAGCCGGCAAGCAGGAACTTCCAGGTGGTGAGGTGCGTAAAGAAATACCAATAGTGGACCGAAAGCTGACCGGTCACATAAAAGCGCTGCAACACGAGGACGGCGAGCGCAGCGACGGCAACAAGCGAGATAGCGGTGCCGATGCGAATCTTGGCGCGCATCTTGGGGCCGGGAGCCTCGTAAAGCGCATCGCGCATGGTGAGCGCAGAAGAGGAGTGCTTGCTCATCGGAGGATCCTCACCTTCTTATCGATGTAGTTGCCAATGTGGCTCACCACAAAGGCCGTGCCCAGGTAGCCGAGCGCCGAGATAAAGAACGCGGCGACGCCGCCGAGCGAGCGCGTGTTGATGTAGCTCACCACGCCGGTGAGCTCCTGCGGTTGAAGCGGTACCTGGCTGCCGAGTGCGGTGGTGAGCATGACGGCGATAAAGAGGTTGGTCATGGGCAGCACGCTCGAGCGCAGCGCCTGCGGAATCACGATCTTGGCGAGGATACGGCTGAAGCTCATGCCGAGCGAGCGCGCGGCTTCCACCTGGCCGACGCCGACGGTGTTGATGCCGCTCATAAAGTTCTCGGAGCCAAAGGCCGAGCCCAAAAGGACCGTGGCGACGATAACGCAGGTGCGGTAGGGCAGGACGACCTTGAGCGGCGGCAGCGCATAGACGACGATGATAAGCAGCGCGATGCCGGGGATGTTACGGAAGACCTGAACATACAGGTCGCCAAAAATGCGCAGCGGCTTGAGCGGCGACACGCGCATCACGGTGACAGCGACGGCCAGCACCATGGCGATGGCAAACGACTCAAGCGTCATGCCCCAGGTTGCTAGCAGCGCGTCGATATAGTTCTGGCCATAGAGCGACCAGAGCTCGGAGAGACTCATGCGGACCTCCCGCCGATAAGGAAAGGGGCTCCCGTGTGTACGGAAGCCCCGACAACTCAGTGTGGAAACAGTTTAGCGCAATAAAGCGCATCGTGCGTTTCCGTATGGTTTCGTAGCGGCCGTTACTGGGCTCGCTGTCTAGGCGCCGATCTCGGGCAGCTCGGGAACGTTGGTGTCGCCCGTGCGATCGCCGATGCAGATCTGCCACAGCTCGGTCCAGGTGCCATCGTCCTCGATCTTCTTAAGGAAGTCGTTGACAAAGGCGACGCCGTCGGAATCGAGCGGCAGGCCGATGCCGTAGGGCTCTTTGCTGCCGAAGGGCTTGCCGGCGATCTTGTACTTACCGGGCTCGCGGACCAGGGCGCTCTGCTGCATGTTGTTGTCGATGACGTAGGCGTCAACGCGGCCCTGCTGAAGTGCCTGACGGGCCTCCTCGTCGGTCTTGAACTCCTGCTGGCTGGCCTTGGGGGCGAACTCCTCCAGGATGGCGGGGCCGTTGGAGCCGGACTGGACGGCGACGTTCTTGTCGGCCAGGTCGTCGACGCTCTTGATGTCGTCGTTGTCGGCGAGCACCAGGATGGCCTGCTGGGTGTAGTAGTAGGGGCCGGCAAAGGAGACAAGCTTCTTGCGCTCATCGGTAATGGTGTAGGTGGCAAAGACGGCGTCGACCTGGCCGTTCTGCAGGACGGACTCACGCGTGTCCGAGGTCACCTGGGTGATCTCGACCTTGTTCTCGCCCAGAATGTAGTTGGACAGGAGCTGCGCGATGCCGGCGTCGAAGCCACGGGTCTTGCCGTCCTTCTCGTTGAGGAGGGAGAAGAGCGTGGAGGTCTGAACGCCACCGATCTTAAAGACGCCGGCGTCCTTGACGGCCGTGGCCCAGGTGCTGGCGGCGATGGCGTCATCATCGGCCTTGGGGCCGTTGTCGATGAGCTTGTCGAATGCCTTGGCATCGAGCGTGGTGGAAGCCTCGGTGTCCTCGGGGCTCTTGGAGGAGCCGGCGGCGGAACCCTTGTCGGCCTCGGCGCTGGTGTCGGAGCAGCCGGCAAGACCAAGGCCGGCGACGGTTGCAAAGGTGGCGGCGATGAAGCCGCGACGGTCGAAAACGACCTGCTGGGAGAGGTTCTTGCTCATGGTAGAACACCTTTCTCAATAAAATCCCTAGCGGTTGAATAGAGTTATACCCTATCGCGCTCAAATGGGTCAACACGAAATAACTCAGAAACATACTTACCTTATGGGTAATTCTACCTACCAAAAAGGGACAGGTTTATTTTGGCAGGTTTTATCTGGGCAAACGTCAGTTATTGCAGCTGAGATAGCGTTTTGCAGACGGCATGGTCGCTCGCGGCGGTCGCTATAATGGCGGCAACGCGACATATGGCGGCCTGCCTCGCTGTTTTGTCTCAATCTGTAACATCTGCAGCCATTTTTGCCGAGTAACTGTTACAGATTGAGATTTTCTCTTCAGGGGGACTTGAGTGTCTCGATCTGTAACATCTGGACGGACAAAAGGTCTCTATCTGTTACAGATTGAGACAAACAACAGGGGCAAAGACGGCTTGTCTAGATCTGTAACAATTGGGCGAGGATTTGTCCTCTAGGTGTTACAGATCGAGACAATTGAGTTGGGAAAATAAAAACCTCCGCAGGGGTGCTTCCCTTGCGGAGGTTTTTCTACTCGTTTAGCAGGCGTACCGCTTCGGCGGCCATGTTCTCGACCGTTATGCCGTTCTGAGCAAGCAACTCGTTGGGGTCGTAGCGGTCGGGAAAGCCCTTGGCGATGCCAAAGGTGCGCGTGCGCACGGGCGTGCAGGACAAGTAGCACGCGACGCGCTCGCCCCAGCCACCGTCCAAGATGCCGTCCTCGAGGGTGACGACAACGCGATGCTCGGCGGCAAGGCCATCGAGAGACTCGCGGTCAAGCTCGGTTGCAAAGCGCGGGTTGACGAGCGTGGCCTCTATGCCGTATTCGGCAGCCAAGCGGTTTGTCACGCGCTCGCCCAGCTCAAAGAAATCGCCAAGCGCGAGCACGGCAACGTCGCGGCCCTGACGCACCACGTCGTAGCGAACGGCGCTGTAGTCGGTGTCCTCGGCGGGCGCCAAATCGGGGCGGCTAACCAGGCCAATGCCCGGAACGCGGATCGCCACGGGATGCTCGCGGTGGTCGAGCGACCAGCTCAGCATGGACAGGTATTCCTCCATGCAGGCCGGTGCCAGATAGCGCATGTTGGGAAGTCCGCCCAGCATGGATATATCAAAGAACGAGAGGTGCGTCTCGGATGTGGTGCCAAAGATTGACGCGCCAAACACCAGGATGGTTGCGGGGGTGTCGTTGAGGCACAGGTCGTGCCACAGCTCGTCGTAGGCGCGCTGCAAAAACGTGCCGTACACACCAAAGACTGGCTTGGCGCCCGAGCGCGCAAGCGCGGTGGCAAAGGTCACGGCGTGCTCCTCGGCAATGCCCACATCGACAAACTGTTTGCCGGCGGCAGCGCGAAGCTCGGGCGTAAAGCCCATGATGTAGGGCGTGGCGGCCGTGATGCCCACGACCTGTGGATCGCGCTCGATGGCGGCGCTGAGCGCCTCGCCCGTAATGTCGGCATAGGTGCGCGGCGCAGGCTCGCTCGGATGGCCCGGGCAGAGCTTGCGCCCAGTCGCCATGTCAAACGGACCTACGTGGTGCCAGCGCTCGGGGTCGCTCTGGGCCGGCTCAAAGCCCTTGCCCTTGGCGGTGGAGACGTGCAGCACGATGGGATGATCGATATTGCGCAGTTCCTGCAGCGCGTCGACGAGGGCCAACACATCGTTACCGGCGTCCAGATAGCGGTAGTCGAGCCCCATCGCGCGGAAAACGTTGCGCTCACAGGTGCCGTTGCTGGCGCGCAGTTCGGCCAGATTGCGATACAGGCCACCATGGTTTTCGGCGATAGACTGGTCGTTATCGTTGACGATGATGATCAAGTTGCTGTCGAGCTCGGCGGCGTTGTTAAAGCCCTCAAACGCCAGACCGCCCGAAAGCGAACCGTCGCCAATAACGGTAATGACGTTATACGCGTCGCCCGCCAGGTCGCGCGCGTGCGCAAGGCCGCAGCCCAGGCTCACCGACGTGGAGGTATGGCCCATGGCAAACAGGTCGTGCTCGGACTCGTCGGGATTGGCAAAGCCAGAAGCCTCACCATAACGCTCCGGATCGATATAGGTGTACGCGCGCCCCGTCAGCGCCTTGTGGGCGTAGGTCTGGTGCGAAACGTCAAAGACAATCTTGTCGATGGGGGAGTTAAACACGCGATGAAGCGCAACCGTAAGCTCAACGACGCCCAGGTTGGGGGCAACGTGCCCACCGACGGCGGCGGAGCTTTCGAGGATTGCCTGGCGGATCTCGCCGCAGAGCAGCGGAAGCTCGGCGCGGTCGAGAGCCTTGACGTCCTCGGGCGTTGTCGTTTGCGTAAGCAGCATCGTTGTGGGTTACTCCATGCGAATCGAGCGCCGGCGCTCCCTCGGCCGGCACAATTGCACAAAACAGTCTCGCACATTTTGGCGTTTGATATGTGACGGCGGCGCGGTAATTCGCCAACTGGTGGGGCAAAACGTTTTGTCCGATGTCATACTGATGTGTTCCATGATGTTTTTATCGATTGTGCACAGGCCGTGGCTTGTCGCCGTGAGTCGCTGGAAGGAGGCAGCATGTCCGATGTCGTTCGTGCCGAGAAAATCGCGCAGGAGGTCGACTATGCCGCCCGTCAGCTCGCCCAGGCGGGCCGCTTGGACCTGACGCACGAGTTTATCCAGCATGGCGACGTGACGGTCTATGCACATGTGACTTCGGTAGCGCGGGCGAGCCTTTCCTTTGCCGAGCGCTTGGGCCGTGTCGGTGTCTCGGTCGACCGCGCCTCGTTGCTGCGCGGGGCCCTGCTGCACGATTACTTTCTTTATGACTGGCACGATCCCGATCCGAGCCATCGCCTGCACGGATTTCGGCATCCGTTTTTTGCCCTGGCGCGTGCGGAGGAAGATTTTGAGCTGACGTCGCGCGAGCGGAATATTATCGTGCGGCATATGTTTCCGCTGGTGCCGGTGCCGCCGACGTGTCGTGAGGCATGGATTGTGTGTCTGGCGGATAAATGGTGTGCTCTGCGCGAGACGATCGCCGGCCGTCTGCCGCTCAAGGACGAGGCAGACGATGGCGTGAGTAAAGAATCGAGCGAAAAGAGGAGAGGGTAGACGGTGGGGACCGCGATCGACATGGCATTTGACGGCGCGACGCTTGCCGCCTGTCCGCTCTCGGCACTGGTGCTCTCGTTTGCCTTTTACGGGTTTTGCGGTTGGGCATGGGAGTCAACAGTCTGCGCCATGCTCAACCAAGGACGCTTTGCCAACAGCGGATTCTTGCTGGGGCCGTGTTGCCCTATCTATGGTGTGGGCGGCATAGCCTGCTGGCTTTTGCTGCGCGGGATTCCGGATGCCTCGAGCCAATTTGTCGCCGCGGCGCTTGTGTGCAGCGTAATCGAGTACAGTGTGGGCCTTCTATTGGAAAAGACAACAGGCGCACGCTTTTGGGACTACTCGCACCTGCCGTTTAACTTGCACGGACGTATCTGCCTGTACTGGGCCTGCGCGTTTGGCCTGGGCGCGTTGTGCATTTGTCGTTTAGTGGAGCCGGCATTGCTGGGACTGCTTGGCCATCTGCCGGTGCTGATTGTGCGGCTGTCCGCCTTTATCGTCGCGGTCGCGATGATGGTCGACGCGGTGTGCTCTTTGGCCAGTTGGCGTCGCCTGTCCGATCAGCTGGAGCGTGTGCGCGCCGACCTTGCCGACCGCATCAATGAGTCGCTTGCCGATGCCTCGGATTCCATGCTCGAACGTATTCCCGATTCGACGATCGACTCGGTAGCGCAGACGCATATCCGTAGCCGCGCCGTTAACGCGTGGCTGGCCGAGCTGGGCGACGCGGCGCTCGATGCCCTTCGTGAGAAGGCTTCGATGCCGACGTTTATCTCGGATGGTGCTCGCGGCCTGGCGCTTGCCGCCCGCCGCGTGGCCGATGCTGCGCCGAGCATGCCGCGTCCGTCGCTCAGTCGTCGCCTTGCCGGTAAGCGCATGAGCCGTCCGGTGCCGAGTGTGTCGCTCAGCCGTCGCGACCTGCGCTTCTTCAATGCTTTCCCGCGCTTGCGCATCAATCGCTACGAGGGCGTCATTCGAGCAACTAATCTCCGCGACCGCGCCCACGAGCTGTTTCGGCGCTAGCCGGGATGGGCGCGCACACGGCTCCCTTGCTCGCGTATTTCCCGTTCGTTTCGCGTCCGTTGCCGCGCCGTTTCCAAGATTGCGGCACCGTTTCCATTCGACAACGCAGCGTTTAACAACGCCGTATCTGGTCTACACCAGTTGCCCCTCGGCCGCATTATGGGCGCCGACAACGTTCATGTGACCAAGGGGGAGCGAATGTACGATACGGGATCGACAACGTTTATGCTCATCTGCACCATGCTCGTGTTTTTAATGACACCGGGTCTGGCGTTTTTCTATGGCGGCCTGTCCAGGCGCAAAAATGTCATCAACACCATGCTTATGTGCTTTGGCACCATTGGTCTGGTCGGTGTGCTGTGGATTGTCGCCGGCTGGTCGCTGGCCTACGGTGGCGACGGCTCGAGCCCGTTTATTGGAGGCCTTGACCAGCTGCTGTGCCTGCCGGTGCTCAACCAGGTGCTGCAGGCGGCCGAGGGCAATGCTGTGGACGGTGCCGTCTACCCTCAAATCATCAACATCGCCTTCCAAATGGCGTTTGCCATGATCACGGCTGCTATCGTCACGGGCAGCCTGGCCGGCCGCATTAAGTTTGGTGCCATGACGGCCTTCCTGGGCATTTGGCTGCTCGTGGTCTATGCGCCGCTCGCTCACATGGTCTGGGGCGGTGAGGGTTCCTTTATCGGCGACATCATCGGCGCGCTCGACTTTGCGGGCGGCGACGTGGTGCACATCTATTCCGGTCTGACGGGCCTGATTCTCTGCTTAATGCTCGGCCGTCGTCGCGGCTTTGGCATGGTGAGCTACCGCCCACATAACGTGCCGTTTGTGGCGCTGGGCGCCGGCCTGCTTTGGTTTGGCTGGTTTGGCTTTAACGGCGGCAGCGAGTTTAAGGCCGACGCCGTGGCGGCGCTCGCCATCCTCAACACCGTGACGGCCAGCGCGGCGGGCATGGTCTCGTGGCTTGTCGTCGAGCGCGTGCATACCGGTCGCCCCACGCTGGTGGGTGCCAGCACCGGTCTGGTTGCGGGCCTTGTGGTGGTCACGCCGGGTGCGGGCTTTGTCGAGCCGTGGGCGGCGCTGGTCATGGGCCTGATCGTATCACCTGTCTGCTACCTGGCCATTAGCCATCTTAAGACCAAGTTTGGCTACGACGATGCGCTCGACGCGTTTGGCTGCCACGGCATCGGCGGCATCTTGGGCGGCGTGCTCACGGGCCTGTTCTGCGTGCCGGAGCTCTCGTGGACCGGTAAGGGCGGCCTGTTCTACACGGGCGACGTGTCGCTGCTCATCTCGCAGATTTTGGGCATTGTGGTGACGGTCGCTCTTGTACTGGTGCTCGACTTGGTGATCGCTGCGGTGGTCAAGGCGCTGTTCCGCGGCAGCCTGCGCGTGGACGAGGCAGACGAGGCGCTGGGCCTGGATGCGAGTCAGCACGGCGAGAGCGCGTATCCCTCGTTCTCCGGGCTCGATTAGCAGCACGGCTTTCCCAGGCACCCGACCTTACCCCTCAAACCGTCGCTTGCGTACCGAAGTACGCGGCGCTCCTCTTTCGGGGCAATCTCGGGCACCTCGAAAACCCGCGTCGTTGAATGGCAATTCATTTCTTTTATTGAGAGGAATTCACTATGAAAAAGATCACGGCTATCGTGCGTCAGGAAAAGCTTGAGGTTCTTAAAGACGCGCTGTTTGCTGCCGATGTTCGTGGCATGACCATCAACCAGGTGCAGGGCTGCGGTGCGCAACATGGCTGGAAGGAATACGTGCGCGGCAATGAGTTGCTTGTCAACACGATCCCTAAGGTGCAGTTCACCCTCATCTGCGCCGATGAACATGTCGACGGAATTGTCGAGATTATCTGCAACGCCGCTCGCACCGGTGCCGTTGGAGACGGCAAGATTTGGGTTGAGCCGGTCGAGGAAATTATCCGCATCCGCACCGGCGAACACGGCCCCGCCGCGGTGTAGAATCGACCGCCTGACGGGTGTGCCTCTCTTGGGGCGCGCCCGTTCTCGTCTACAATATCGTGCAGACGAAGGAGAGGCATGCCCATGATCAAGATGTTTGCGAGCGACTTAGACGGAACGCTGCTGAACGCCCTGCACGAGGCAGACGGGACCATTCGCCGTGCCATTCGCGAGCTGACCGAGGCTGGCCTGCATGTGGTTCCCGCAACCGGGCGCTCGACGCTGCCGATTGGCGAGCATGGCTTTACAGGTCTGGCACTCGACGCCTGCTGCTCCAACGGATCCATCGTGCGCAACAGCCATGGCGAGGTGCTCAAGACCTGGACCATCGACCCGCAGATTACCGAGGAGCTGCTCAAGGCGTTCCCGGACATCTGTTTTGACTGCTCCACGCCCGATGGCATGTTCTCGAGCGGATCGTTCGAGATGCACCAGGCGGGCTTTAAAAAGGACAGTCCTATCAAGCGCATCGTGATGCGCGGCATGCGTGCACGTGGCGGGTATCACGAGGAGCAGTATTTCGACCAGTCGATCGGTGACATCCTGCGCCATGACGTATGCAAGATCAATTGTCGCGTGACCTCGCCCGAGCTGGAGCGCGACCTTAAGGCGTATTTGGCCGAGCGCTCGGACCGCGTGGTCAACGCGCCGTTCGATCCGGTGATGTTTGAGATCACGGACGTGGCGTGCAACAAGGGTGAGAGTGTGGCCTGGCTGGCGGGCTACTACGGCATTGCCGAGGACGAGGTCGCGGTTTACGGCGACGGCGGCAACGACATCGCCATGCTCAAGCGTTTCCGCCACAGCTACGCGACCAAAAACGGCAGTGACGCGGCCAAGGCCGCCGCGAGCGCGACTATCGGCAGCTGCATGGTCCACGCCGTCCCCAAACACATGCTCGCCACCATGCGTAAGCAAAACTCCCGCACCATCATCGAATAATGTGACAAAGGGACTGTCACTTTGTCACATTCCGGGGTTCTCGACTAGCCAATGCTCGTAGGCGCGTTGCATGAGCTCGGCCTTGTCGGCTTTTTTGCGGCAGCCCTTCTGCTCCTCGATGGCCAGCTCATAGGCATCGCTTTGCTCAAAAGCGCTGGTATCCCAAGCGCCGTGTTCAATGCGCGACCATACGGCATCGATGAGTTGTTCGAGCTCGGCAATGTCGTCGGCGTTGGCGGTTGTCGCGAACGGCGGGCGGAGCTCGCCCGTTGTCTTGTCGGGTTCTACATAGTAGTCGCCCATGGAAGTGACGGTGTAGCCATAAAACTCGGGTGACGCTTCGACCAGCAGTTTGTAAAACTTGAGCTGACGATGGTAGCCTGTAGGGACTTCTTTGCCAAAGCCAGTCTTGTAGTCAACGATCTTTACCGTTTTAGCTGCATCGTCAACGAGGAGCAGGTCGAGAAAACCAAAGAGCGGAGTTCCTTCGGTGGTCAGGCACTGCATATTCGCCTCTGTGACGCAGCGATAGCCATGCACATGCTCGACAAGCCAGGGGACGAATGCACGACAAATGCGTTCGAAGCGCTCCGAATAGCGATGGACGTCCTCGGGGGCATAATCGAGCCACGAAATCTGCTGGCGATACTCGGCCTCAATTGTCTCAATCGCCGCCTCGCCATCGGCTGCCATTCTATTAACGATCTCCTCGAACATCGCGTGAACGATGGTGCCGAATTCGGTTTGGATCGTGGGCGCCGTGGGCAGGCGCACAATCTGCTTCTCAGGGAAGTGCAGACTATTTGCGCATCCAGGCTCGTACGTCACAAAGTTGTTGAGCGCTGTGGCAGAAAGAAACTTCACGTCGATATGAGGTTCCAGAAGCGCGCGGAGCTCGGGCGTATCAAACACGTAGTTGTCGCGCCACTCGGTTTCGATTGCAACGCTGAGCTGGTCTGCCTCAGCAGAAACTTCGCAAGAGTCGATAAGCCCCGTGAGCTCCTGCAGTGCCGACCCGCCGGCACGGTACAGCTCGAGGTGTCGTTTAGCGCGCGTGATGGCGACAAACAACAGGCGGCGCGCGTCGTCATCATCCTTTTCATCGCGAATAAGCAGGTTGGACGGGTACAAGCTCATGCCGCCAGCGCCTTTGTGCCAAGTGGAGTCGTCGGCATCGAGCAGGTAGACGCAGTCGAATTCCAGGCCCTTAGAGCTATGGGCGCTGGTGAGGCGAACAGCTCCCGGCGTGCCAAGGTCGATCGATGCGTCGATACTCACGCCAAACTTTTGAGCGGCATCGAGCTTGTCGACAATATCGGGCAGGCGAAGCGCACGTCCCATACGGCGCGCGTCTCCCATCTCACCTTCGGCAAAGGTGAGCAGGGCGCGGATGCCGGCATTGAATTCGGCTGCGCCCAGCGGATTTTGTTCCTTGCAATCCTGATAATAGCCAAGGCTGCGTTCTACAATCTTAAAGAGCAACGCTCTGACCGGGGAGGCGCCGGCCTCGGCCGCCCACTGCATAAGGTCGTCGTGCAGCTCTTTGACGCGGGCGATATTGCTCTCGCGCATGGCGGCCATCCAGTCGCCATGCTGGTCTCGCTTGGCGCTGAGCGCAAACGTCACGGACGATGGATGGTCGCCGCCCAGCTCGGTGGCACAGATGATCTGCGGAAGATAGCTGCTGGCGAGCTCCTTCTTCCCGCGAGTAAGCGCGGCAACGCAGCGCAGCAGCGCCAGCGTCGTCTGCATGCGATCGGAGGCAAAGAGATTCTGCCGCTCGCGATACGAAAACGGCACGTTCTCCTTAACGAGGAAGGGAATCAGCGAGCGCAATGCGGCGTGTTTGGCAGAGATGACTGCAATTCCTTCGTTGGGATCTTCGCAGTCATCGAGGTAGCCAGCATCAATCCTCTGCCTAATGCTCGCGGCAACGGCGGCGTATTCCTCGGCTTTGCCGGTGTAGACGTTCTCGCTAAAGCTGACCTGATCGCCTTGAGGCTTAAAGGCTTCGATTGACTTATTCGAGCTGGCGTCGAGGCGATATTCAATTTGCCGTGCGATAGCTTGACCAAGCTCAACGATGGCGGGCGTGGAGCGATAGTTGGTCTTGAGCACGATGCTCCGGGGCGAAAACTCGGCCGCAAACTGGTTGGCGCATTCGATCGTGGCGCCCTGAAAACGCATGATGGCTTGATCGTCATCGCCAACGGCCATGATATTGGGCGCATCAACGCCGTCGCAGAGCAGCTCGATGATGCGCATCTGGGCACCATTGGTGTCCTGGAACTCATCAACTTGGATATAGGTATAGGTGTCCTGGAGCACTTGACGCAACGCGTCGTTGTGCTCGACAGCGTTTACAAAGTCGCCGATCATGTCATCGTAATCGTAGAGATGGCGTTGGTCGAGTTCACTCTGGTAGCGACGCGCGACGTCGCAAGCGGTCTTAAGTCGCTCGCTCTGCTCCGCAATCTTAAACGTGCGCCCCTGAGAGCTGCTGCCTCCAAAGAAGATATCGCGCACCTTGGTGTACCCCGACGACTTTCCCTTCTCGTCAATAAGTTCGGTGCGGCGAACGGTGTCGCGCAGCTCAAGAATGTACGGCACGTACGTGCCGGCAGGACAGTCGATTGGGCGAGTGAGCGACGTGGGGGCCATGGCGCAGACACGCTCGATCTCTTCCTCAAAGCGTTCGGCCAACGCTGTGCTTGCCCTTTCGCAGACGAGCATAAGCAGCCTGGAATGCTCAGTGAGCCAGGTGGCGGCGTCGATATTCTGCTGTGCGATGGCGCTCAGCGTGTCGTAATCCAGGCCACTGCGTTTGATTTTGGAGACAAAGCCGATCATCTTACCGATGTTTTGCGCGGGCATATCAGGTGACCCTCCACCTAACGGAGAACCAAAAGGCAGCGATTTGAGCAGCCGATCAAAAATCTCTTGCTGGTGCAGGCTGGTAACAAGCGTGTCGGTCGAAGGACGCATGAAGTACTCGGGATAGCGCGACCTGATGCTGCTTGCAAATCCGTGAAACGTGCTGACTTCGATGCCGTAGGCGTCGCGTCCAATGAGCTCAATCAGACGTTTGCGCATGGCTTCCGCGCCCGCCTCGGTATAGGTGAGGCAGAGAATGTTGCGCGGGGCGGCATCGCGCTTGGCTAGGATGTTCGCCGCGCGCAGGCTCAACAGCTGCGTCTTGCCGGTGCCGGGGCCGGCAATGACGAGCAACGGACCATCTAGGCATTCGACGGCCTCGCGCTGTTCGGGATTCAGGCGCTCGAACGATACGTTAAAGTTGGGGGTCATGTTCATGGCAGTATTACCTGTCTTCCTGGTAGAGCGCACACGTGCTATCGAGATAGTTGAGATACATATCGATGGCACTTTGAGGTTGAACGATCTTAATGAAGGTGCTGAGTTGCAGCAGCCAGCCAAAGAACTGCGGAGACAGCGGGGCTTTGACGGTAGCCAACAGGCGCCCATCCTGGTTCTCAAAAACAACGGCGTCGAGCCCGAACTTGTCGATGAGCGGGTTCATTGCGCGGTCATCGAGTTCCAGCACCACGGTGGTCTTATCGGCCGCATAGACTCCAAACGATGGCGAAACGTGGTCCTCGAGCACATAGCCTGCGATACGCGGATCTTTGGTCGCGGACTCTTCGGATACCGCAACATCGAGCATGCGGTCGACGCGATAAGGCGTGAACGGCTGATGACCCGAGCCGGCATTGGCCCATTTATCTCTAAAGCCAATCATGTAATAGAGCTCGTCGGAGTAGATAAGGCGCACAGGTGTGAGCTCGTAGGTCTTTCCGTCATGATTAAGGGCCTTTTGCTTGGCGGCGTCGTAGTGGAAGTAACGAAACCGAATCTTGCGTTTTTCGCGCATAGCCTGCTGAATCAAGTCGATGTTGAGCAGGGCATCAGAGTTTTGCATCTTCACGCGCGAAGGCACATCGACGCGCTTGTGCATCAGCTCGCGTTCGCCCAGGCTGGCGAGGCTCTGCAGCTTGCCGATGAGGTGGTCGGTCAACTCATCGGTCAAAAACGGCGAACTCTGAACGGCGTCAACAAGCATGATGAGCTCTTGCAGGTCGAGCGGGCGTGAGACCAGCGCCCATTCCTTGCCACCGCGCTGGTTGATGTTGAGCCCAAAGTCGCGAAGCGTTTGCAGGTCGCGATAGATGGCCTTTCGCTCTGCCTCAAGGTCGTGATAGGCGAGCTCCTCGATAATCTGCTGCGTTGTGAGCCCGTGCGTGCTGTCGGTCTTTTCCATCAAGGTTTTAAGCAGGAATAGAAGCCTGAGCTTTTGATTTGGTCTGTTCGCCACGTTGTCTCCTTTCGCCGGCAGGGTACCAACCGGAGATACAAAACAAGACCCGTTATTGGGACTCATTGTAGTCCGCGCGACCGTAGTATTCGCAGCAATAAGAGCTCGAATAGGGCGAAAGGTGGTTAAACGGAAATCGGCGGTTTGGCTGGCAGGTGTGACATGCGCTCTATTGGCTTGGGGCCGATTCCGGTTTACAAGGATCAGAACAGGAGAAATGCGATGGCAGACATCAAAGTCTTTGCCGAGAATCTTGAGGATTCAACCAAGGAGCAGATCGAGGAGATTTCCAGCTGCCCGGCGTTTGAAGGCGCCAAGATCCGCATCATGCCCGATGCCCATAAGGGCAAGGGCTGCGTGATTGGCTTTACGGCAAACTTGGGCGACAAGGTGATTCCCAACCTGGTGGGGGTCGACATCGGATGCGGGATGTACTGCGTGCCGCTTGCGGAAACCATCGCGCGCGACGACCTCATTCAGTTCAATCGCGATGTGAAGCGCGCGGTGCCCACGGGCTTTAGCCTTCATCGCGATCCTGCCTGCGTACTCGCGGACTTTGACATGGAGTCGCGCGATTGGCTTCAGGACAAGCGCAAGGTTGAGCGCTCCATGGGCACGCTGGGCGGTGGCAATCACTTCATTGAACTCGACGAGGACGAGGATGGGTGCCAATATCTGGTCGTGCACACCGGCTCGCGCAACATGGGCAAGCAGACGGCGGAGCATCATCAGGCGCTGGCGCAGAAGACGTGCACGGCAGATATCCCCGACGAGCTTAAGTATCTCGTGGGAGATCTTTCTGCCGAGTATCTCGTCGATATGCATAACTGCCAACGCTTCTCGAATCAGAACCGCAAGGCGATTGTCGCACAGATTATTGAGCGTACGGGAATTCGGCTCGACGGAGACGGCTTTACCACCATGCACAACTACATCTCGGAAGGCGGCATGATTCGCAAGGGCGCCATTAGCGCTCATGCGGGCGAGATGGTGCTGATTCCGTTCAACATGCGCGACGGTGCCGTTATCGCACGCGGCAAGGGAAACGAGGACTGGAACTGTTCGGCGCCGCACGGGACGGGTCGCGCGATGAGCCGCACCAAAGCGTTCCAAACGCTCGACACCAGGTCGTTCGTTAACGAGATGCACGATGCCGGCATCTACTGTCCGAGTGCATGCGAGACGACGCTCGATGAGTCGCCCGAAGCGTATAAGCCTGCGGATGATGTACTGAGACTCATGGACCCGACGGTTGATGTTATTCACCGACTCAAGCCGATTTGGAATTTTAAGGCTACTGGTAAGCGTGGTAGGCGTTAGGAGGGTTGCGATGACGCTAAAGATGGACTCCAGGGACGACCGAATTGGCCGTTCTGTGAGTTTGGGCGAGATGCTGGGCCTATCAGGCGTGATGCCGCCGACGCCCGCGAATCAGCGTAGTGGGAATCGCAAAGAGCGTGATGACGAGGTTTTTGACCTCAGCGGGTTTCGCAATCGACTGGTTTCTGGGCTCGATCGCCGTATGGAGACGTCGCTTTTTGAAACTCCTTGTGTGTTGAAAACCGGTATGTCGGTCGATGATGCCCTAGGTGGCGGCGTTGGGTTGGGCAAGCTCAGCGTGATTGGCGGCGCGCATGAAGATGTCTCGAACGTGCTGGCACACGCGGTGCTACGACTGAGTGAGCGGTGCGCCGTGCTCTACATGCCGATTCGGGAGTGTGAAGAGGACGCGATCGCCCGGCTTATTCGCGCCGAGATGGATGACAAGGTGTCAGAGGATCCTGAGGAACGACAGGTCGAGGCGATTCGCGCAACGATGCGCCTCAAGCAGCGCAACTTGGGCATCTTTGCCGAAGACAACATGACCATGGACCTTTTAACGAGCTGGTTGCTCGGCGACCAAACGTGGAGCAGGGCGGTGCTAAAGGACGTCGTAGTCGTAATCGACGGACTCGAAATGCTCGACGACAACCGTCCGATAAACGCTGTCCTGCGCGACTTACGCAACATGCTCAGCCCAACATCCGCCATCCTAGCGGGTTGCTTCGCGGCAGAGGGCCGAGGGGACGACGCGGAATTCGCCGAGGCCCACTGCAATGCAGGCGCCCTGGTCCGCATGAGCACCGATGGCACGGAACCTTTCTGCGCACGAGTCTTCGGTTGAGGTCATAGCCGATAGTGACATCTCAGCCCGCGGCGCCTATGAACCGCGGGCTGGACTTTTGATTAGAGACTAAATCAGAATTACGAGCGATTCAGAATAGCCTGATCTGAAAAAGATGAGCAGTTATGTCCATTGGAAGAAGGTGGTAAGGGTTAGTCGACTTATTTGCTGGCGTCATCGAGTATCTGGGCGAACCTCTTGTGCATTACCTTGCGACGCCTATCCGAGGATGATTTGGAATGGTTTTCCAACTCGCGGCAAAAGTCGGAAAAATGACATTCGTCTTCATATAAGTCGGCATGATGGCCGAAGTAGTCATAAATCTCTTTGTATGTAATGAGTGCATACTCCCACTTATTGCCTTCTGTGTCGGTGCCGACTAGCTCAGAAGGTTTAATGCTGCTGTAATTTGGCGCAAATAAAAATAGGGCAAGTTTTTGGCCCTCTTTGCATTTTGCCTTTGCATACTTGTAGTATTTTCCGAGCTGGCTGGTTTTTTCTTTTTCGTTTCGCTGTATTCCGTTGATTCCGGAGCGAATTTTGTTCTCGATGACTATGATGTGCGTTTCTGTTTCAATCCATAAATCGATATTGTTCTCGGACTCTCTTACGAGGGAAATGATGCTGCCTACATTCGGTAGCCCCAAGACCTCTTTGGCAAAATTCTGAAAGCCTTCATCGCTGTATTTAAAGTAATAGGCAAACAAATTCGAATAGACCAGCTCATCGTATTGCTTTCTCGTGATTTCCAGAAAAGTTGGCGTTCGATGTTCGTTAAGCCCTTCGTTATCCTGTAGTTCTTTGGCATTAAAGCATGCTTTATCCGCCTCTTCCCATAGGTCTTCAGCATCAATCAGGCCCCTTAATATCTTGTAGGCCTCTTTGCGTTTTGTTTCCGAATAGTACGTTCTCTGAGACTCGTTGAAAATATTGACATCGCCTACGCATACTTCAATGCGCTCATTATCTTTGAGGCTGTCATCATTTCCAGTTGCAATAAAAATACGTTTTCCCGATACCGGCAACAGAAACTTATCTACACGACACGCAAGGTTCAGTTCGGTTTCTTTGTCGTTTTCGCCTCGGTACGTGTTGTTGCCAAAAAGAGTTGAGAGTGGTTTCCCATTAAACGTTATTGTCGATGCTTCGTTTTTGCTCACACTCGTGAGAGAGCGTGCGAGCGCATCAACCTCAACTTTTTTTGCGTCGACTTTGTGTGCGAGAATTATGGCCATAGATTTTAAATCGTGGGGTTTCTGAATGGTTCCCCTGCTGGGTATGTATAGGTACCTATTACCGTCGTCGTCAGGGAAGAAATTGATGATCTCGTGACCGATATTGCTTCCCTCATCTAGATAAGTGCCTGAGAACAATACGCTAATTAGAATTTCTTGCGGTTCACTGCTGCCCATCATCGACCTCCACGCGAAGCTCAATCTTTTATTTTCATTACAGGTATATGGTAGCTGTTGCTGGGGCTCGTCCATACGCCGCGAAACGACTGTTGTGATTGCCGGCCTCCATCATCGTGCGCGATGCCGATATATATCCAACCAGCCGGGTTCTTCCTCTTTGTTGTCGGTGCACGCTTCTAGCAAGTTATCTATCCGGTCCAACTCGATCGCTTGCAAGGCCGCGTATTCTTCCGGTAAAGGTTGCGTTGCTTTTCTCGCCCTGAACACGGGCGACAGCATCAAGTTCGTATACGCCCATCCGGCAAAGCAACTGCCGTAGGGGATAGAGCCGCATCTGATCTGCCCATCGCCATCGGAATACAGACAGTCCAATTTCGAGTTTGCTACCAGGCAATAACAAGGTCCTGGCGCCCATGGTCGGCAGTCGATTTCAAGAATATCGCCCTTTCTGTACGGAGTGGGCAGGTCGACATATGCCCCCTTGAACCACGGACCAAAGATTCCACCCACAATGCAGTCGAGCACCTCGCCACATTCGCCCTCTTCTTCCCTGCAGATGTACTGGATTTCGCCGGAGGCGTTTGCGTAGTAAGTGTAGTCTGGCTGTAGAAAGCCGTCGTATGGATATGAACAGCTCGGGTCGTTGGAAAGGTTGAACAGCTCGATCATCCAGTATGAGGACGATAAGTCTGTCATTTCGCTCCACTTGACTGCGTATGCCTTCATTGCCGCAAGGGCGGCCTGCCACGATGCCACGGGGAAGGGGCCATGCGTGATGGCAGATCCCACTTTGTTGTCGACAAAGCTAATTTCGCTAATAAGCAGTACCTTCCTGTTCCCGTCGACGGCCTTTAGCGCGTTCATGCAGTCATCGATGTAGTCGAAGCAAATCTGCCGATAGTGCCAGTAAGGGGTGTCGTCTGACGAGTTGCACCCGCCAGCAACCAGTCTGCCGAGTAGCTCTCGTTTGCGGGTAATTTCAACCGGTGCTCCACCGACAATCTGCATGTAATGGTCGCCGCTCAGGAGCTGCGGATTATGCAGCAAATGCTCTCGCAGCTCCGGAGAGTCGATCAAGTTGATTATTTCTTCGTGCACGATAGTCTCCGAGTTGTTGGTGCGACTTCTTGTGGATTCGGGCATGACGACCTTTATTCAAATAGCTGCGGGTACTTCTCCTTGAGTGGCGCCTGATCCAGACGCAGCTCTTCCAGGTTGCGCTTTGCCTTGGACTCCATCCTTATGGTGTCGATAAACGCGATGAGTGAGTCGACATACAGGTCGCCGCGCAGGTAGGCCTGGGCGGCGATTAAAATTCGCTGCTCGTCTTCGAGTGGTTTGCGATAGTACTCAAGATTCAGGTAAAGCGGGTCTGGCTCTCCGATGTAGAGGGGAAACGTCTCGTTGTAGGTAATCGAGCAGCCAGTGGCACGCATGTTGCTGATATCTCCTGCATGGCGATAGTGCTCGAGGCGCTGCTGCGCATGATCAAGCCATTCGTCAGAACGGTCTGCCTGACGAAGCTCTGCCTCGAGCTTTGTCCGGTCCCACGTGGGCAGATCGAACAGCATGAACGGCTCACGGGCACTGCCTTGCGGCGTCCAGACGATATCGCCGGTGTGGAACGGCGTGGGGATATCGACCCAGATGAACTCGAATGCGATCTCCCAATCGTTCTCAACGGGGCCGGCGGAAGGACAATAGACGGAAAGGGCCTCGCCTTTACCGTTCACCATGAGCCAGTCTTCCCGGTGATGTTCTTCATCGGCATCGAGCGGGCACCGGGTGATGCGTACGCGTGCCTCTGGACGGCTCGCCAGTTCATCATCACCGCGCAACGCCTCGGCACATTTCTCATAACAGCTGAATGGCGCGCCGAAGGCCCCACAAAGTTGCCCGTCGGGCACAATCTCCTCTTCATACTGATAAACGTAGCCCGTCCCACTCGCAAACGCATCGACGCACCGCTTGTTGTAATCGATTGTCCAGCGCAAAAAAGCATGGAAATCGGGGATAGCCGGCCTTCCAAGACCGGCATGGGTTGCCTCCAGCGAACAATTGGGCATGGTTCGGGCGATCTCCTGCCAAGCTTCGCATTTCTGATCGAGCGTGGCGGTCTTCGAAAACCAAACCAGATAGGCGGCCTCGATGGTGCTGGGCTGGAAGTCGATACAGCGCAGGTGCTCCCGAATGTCCCGGGAGTCAACAAAATCCAAGATGTCCATGGTTAGCTCCTCTTTGTTTTGAATCGTGCTGGCGGGGTTATCGCATCATCGAACAGCTCCGGATAGCGGATCTTGAGTCCGCCGTCTTCCCCTTCAAACCGCTCGGCTTTTTTCTTGACCAGCGCCTGCAGCTCGCAAAAACTTGATAGCGCAATTAGTGAGTCAAGACCCAGATTGCCGTCGAGATATGCCCGCACGCCGTACAGAATTCTCGCCTCCGGCTTGAGCGGGGTACGGCAGTATTCCATATCGAGAAGAAAACAACTCGGCTCTCCGATATAGACGGGGTACTCCAGGGGATATTCAATCTGACAGCCGTAGGCGTACATGTCGCTCGTATCGCCATTTTGCCGATGGTGCCTGAGCAGGTCGTCGGCCTTTTTTGCGGCGCATTCCCTGTAGGTGGAAGGCGGAAGCTCATCCATGACCCGCTGCGTGGTCCATGTCTGCATATTGAGAAGCAGCATGGGGTCGCCAGGGTCGCCGTGACGACAAATGATGTCGCCGGCGTGGAATGGCGTCGGGATGTCAAACCACATCAACTCAAAAGCGAAAGTGGGGTCTTCGCCCTCGCGTTCCATGTCGATGCAGCTCAGCTGGCAGTCCATAATTTCGCCTTTTGCGTTGAGCATGAGCCTGTCGGCGGCATAGTAGTCTTCGTCCGGATCGATCGGGCGGCGCGTTATTTCTATCGAGGTAGGATTTTCCTCCTCAAGCTCATTCCAGATTGCCTCGAAACATTTTTCGTAGCTGGTGTAGGGGCCATAATTGCACCCGCTCTCAGGGGGACTTCCCGTCTTGTCCTCAAAGAAATACATGTGCTTGCCAGGCTGTTTGAACCGGGCGATTTTCTTGCGCTCCCATCTGATGACGTCGCGAAGAAAGACATGGAAGTTGGGGATATTGAACGTGCCGTATCGCCTGTTCATCGCACAATTGGGCATGTTTTCGAGAATCTTTTGCCAGGCCTCAATCTTCTGTTGCAGCGTCTTCTCGTTCGAATGGTCGACGATGAACGCTGCCTCGGGCGTGGTGGGCTCGTAGCCGATGCCTTCCAAATGCTCTCTGATATCGGGCGAGTCGAGAAACTCGAGAACGTCCGAACGTATGGCGTTGACGCCGGCGCCGGCCGATGTGCGATATGGCTGCAAGCAGTCGTGTACGACCGATCCATCCGACCAATGTTTGCCACAGCCGGGGTCATCGTGCAGCTTTTTCGAGAGTTCGAGCATAAAGGAGCAATCATCGGGCAAGTCGCCGATATAGCGTTCGGCGGTGTAGAGCGCAGAGGGTGTGAAGTCGTCGAGGAAGCCGTCCGTGAAATCCCTCAAGCGGAGATTGCCTTCCTCAACGCCGTAGATTTTGCTCGGATAGGTGCACCAAACCTGGCCTTTGAACGAACTATCGTAGTCGTCTTCGAGCACGATGGCGAAACGAGGGCCGTGGTCGAAGGGCCGACCGTCGATCTTGATGATGTCGCCGGGGACCCAGGGAGTGTAAAAGACCTCACCATTGGCGCAGAAGTGCTTGCTATTGTTCCACGGCAAGTGATTGATGCTTTGATGCGGAGTCCGCTGATTCCGGCGGTCGCTCAAAAAGACCAAATCGCCAGCCATGGTTGCGGCGAATATCAGCGAGGCTTGAGCGCGTGGGCGGTCGTGTAAGTCTTCGGCGGTATAGAGCTTAATCTGCCAGAATGATTCGGACCAATCTTCATCGGGGTCGTCATCGACGTATTGCTTCATAAGGGTTTGAGCGGCATCCCAAGAGGCAACGGGGCAGGGGCCATCAAAGGTGTCGTGCCCGCGCTCGTCTTCACTGTAAAACACGCCGGAGACCAGCAAGATACCGAGGTCACGGTCAACGTTGTAAAGCATATCGAGTGCAGTGTCGAGTTGTTCGAGGCCGGAGTCGATCGTCTCGGCGTAATCCGATGAGACCTCTTTGCGAAGCTGCTCGAGCATGGTCCGTTTTTCGTCGAGCGTCTTGAGGGAGCCGCCGATGGTTTTACAGAGGGAGCCATCTGCCATTCCCATGTGTTTGAACATATGAGCACGCAGCTCATCGTCCTTGATGCAACTGCAAACGAGCTCCCTGCCGGCATCGGTGATCACGGTATCTGCTTGGCTGTCCATAGCAACCTCCAATTCGGTCGTTGCCGTTAGCATCCATCAGAGGTTGTGCTTTGTGGTCCCATTAACGGGTCCCATCTGAATCTCGCGTCAAACATACTTTTGGAAACGCACTGGTACATGGGCGTGCGCGTACTGAATGGACAATCGGTAGTGGCGTTTCAAAAACTAAGTGTAACTGGCGCAACCGCCGTCTTCCTCTAAGAAGGGATCGGCCGTCGCATCGAACAGTTCTGGGTAGCGGTCCTTGAGCCAACCGTCTGCATCCTCGAAGCCACGCGCCTTTTTCTCCGCCAGCGCCTGTAGCTCGCATGCGCTGGCCATTGCGACGAGCGAATCAACCGCCAGGTCGCCTTTGACATATGCCCTGACGCCGTAAAGGATTCGCTCCTCTGACTTGAGCGGCTTGCGGTAATAGTCGATGTCCAAAAGAAAGCCCTCAGGCTCCCCAATGTAGAAGGGGAAATGCAAGGCGGATGAGACTTGGCAGCCGTAGGCGTACATGTCGCTGGTGTCGCCGTCATATCGGTGCCAGCGCAATAGCTTGTCGGCCTTTTGAACGAGGCGCTCTTTGTAGACGGAGGAGGCCAGCTCTTTGTCGACTCGTTCGGATCTCCAAGTTTGCAGGTCAAACAGCACCATCGGCTTGTCGGGGCGTTGGAGGTTGCAGACGATGTCTCCGGCATGGAAGGGCGTTGGGATATCAAACCACATGTCCTCGAAATCGCTGGCGGTGCCCGCCTCGTCCCACTCGCTTTTGTTGCGGTAATCGCAAGACATTACTTCGCCGTTCGCATTGAGTAAGACCATGTCGTCGGCATAGTGGTCTTCTTCTGGGTCGATGGGACGACGAGTGATCCTGATGGCTTTGGGATTGTCACCGTCGAGCTCTTTCCAGATGGCATCGAAGCACTTTTGATAACTGCTGTACGGGCCGTAAAGAAGGTCGCATCGGCCGCGTCGGTCCCACGAGTAGTCCTCAAAGAAATACAGGCTTCGACCGCCCGTCCTTTTAAAGTGTGCGAGTTTTCGTTTCTCCTGCCTGATGGCATTGCGCAGAAAGGCATGGAAGTCCGGGATGACGACCGTGTCATTTCTGCGGCTCATGGTGCAATTGGGCATATTGTCGATGATCTTTTGCCAGCCTTCGAGCTTTTGCTGCAGCGTTGCTTTATGCGAGCAATTGACAATGAAAGCCGCTACGGGCGTGGTGAGCTCGTAGTTGATTCGTTGAAGATGCTCCTTAATACTTTGCGAGTCTAAAAACTCGAAGATGTCCGGACGAATATCCAGCTCGCTTTGGTTGGCGGGCTTGCGATACGGCTGAAGGCAGTCATGTCCGACCGAGCCTTCGGACCATTGCTTGCCGTAGTCGGGGTTGTCGTGCAGCATCTGCGAAAGCTCGAGCATAAAAGCGCAGTCGTCCGGCAGCTCACCGGTGTAGCACTCGGCGGTGTAGAGGGCGGAGGGGATGAAGGGGTCCAGGAGACTGTCGCTGTAGGTGCCGGATGAAAGTGAACCCTCCTTAACGCCGTGATCTTTACTAGGCCCTGCGCACCAGATCTGTCCCCGGAGCGTGTGCTCGTAGTCGTTTTCGAGCACAATGGCAAAGCGAGGCCCGTGATTAAAGGGGCGACCGTCGATTTTGAGGATGTCGCCTGGGACCCACGGCGTATAGATGGGTTCGTTGCTGTTGCAGAACCGTCTGCTATCGTTTCGCCAGGCGCTTTCGACATACGATTTGCGAGTGCGGTTATTGCGCTGATCGCGGAGAAATATAAGCTCGCCATCCTTGGTTGCCGCAAACGCCAGGGAGGACTGCGCCGTTTGATGTTCGTGAAGGTCTTCTGGGGTGTATAGGTCGATCTTCCAGTACGATTCGGACCAGTCGTCTTCAGGATACTCTTCGATGTAGCGCTTCATGAGTGCCTGCGCGGCCTCCCACGATGCGGTGGGGAAGGGACCGTCGAGGGCGTCGGCGTCGCGCTCCTCCTCGTTGTAGACCATGACGTGCAACAGGAGGATTCCGCGGTCGCGCTCGATGTTGTGGAGCATATCGAGTGCGCTGTTGAGCTGGGCGAGATGCGAATCGATATCTTCGACCAGCTCCGGCGAAACCTCCTTGCGGAGTTGCTCGAGCATGGTGCGTTTTTCATCAAGCGTCTTAAGAGAGCCGGCGATGATTGGCGCTGGCCAGTATAGGTATTTACGCATGTGGTCCCGCAGCTCTTGGCTCTTGATGCAGCTGAGGACGAGGTCCTTGCCGGCATCGGTGATGCCATCGCATGCCTGATTGTTCATGTCGGCCTCCTTATCGATCATTACCGGCATGATGCAACTGGTGTGGAGGCCGTCGGTCCCATTAACGGGACCAAGCAGCGGCTCGATGTGGCAAAGGGACTGCCCCTTCGTCGCATCCAAATATTGCCTTTACGTGTTGATACACACGGTGTGCAATAATACTCGCACTGTGCAATAGCGCACAGGCTGAGTAACAAGGAGGACGCTTGTCCCAGCTCGAGAAATGCGATCGCCGGTCCCTTCGCTCGCAGCGTGCCCTTCGCCAGGCACTTGCCAGCGAGCTTGCCGAAAGCGGCGATCTTTCGCGCATTAACGTCGCTTCGCTCACCGAGCGTGCTGGCCTCACGCGCCGTACGTTCTATTCGCACTACCGCGATATCCCCGACTTTATCAATCAAATCGAGGACGGCTTGCTGTCCGAGATCCGTGAGCGTATTGAGCTCATCACCGCAGCTCGGCTGCCCGATCTCTATCACAACATCGATGAGCTCGAGCCGGCGCCCGGTTCGGTTGAGCTACTGCGTTATCTTGCGGCCAACCGCGATTTGATCGGTGCGCTGCTGGGTCCGGGCGGCGACCAGGCCTTCATTAAAAGGATTATCGACACCGCGCGTGAGGCTGTGGTGCCGCGTGCACAGACGGGCATTTTGGGCCTGGCGCTGGGCACGTTCTTTGACTACTACGTCACCTACGTCGTGAGTGCCGAGGTCGGCATGATTCAGCGCTGGTTTGAGCGTGGACTCACCGAATCGCCCGAGGCCATGGCGCGCATGATGACGGTGCTCGCTTTTGTGCGCCCTGGTGACCTGTATGGCCAACCCATCGATATCAACGTGCCGGAGTACGGCATGAAGCTATTGAACTTGCAGCTCGAGGACGCGGCCGACACCCCCGCAACCGTCGAGTCCAACAACTAAGAGGAGAGACAATGAGCAAACTCGTCGAGGGCATCAAGGACCGTATGGTCGCCGCCGCACGCGAGGCTGCGCCCACCGTGGTGGACGCCGCGCAGAAGGCCGCGACCGCGGCTGCCGAGAAAGTTGCCGAGGCAGTTGCCGATGCCAAGAACGCGGCAGGGGAGACGTCCGTCGCTAGCGAGCCAGCCACCGCCGCTGAGCCCGTAGCCGCCGCCCACGCCCCCGAAGGCGCAATCTTCAACCCCGAGGCCGCCCACGGCAACCTGCACCTGGGCATCGACGTTGGCTCCACCACCGTCAAGCTCGCCGTGCTCAACGATGACAACCAGCTCGTCTACGCCAAGTACCAGCGCCACCACACCGACGTCCGCGCTTGCGCCCGCGACTTGTTCGAGGGCGCCGCGACTGTGCTGCCGACGGCCCAGATGACCTGCGCCATTACCGGCTCGGGCGGCCTGCTGCTGTCCCAGTGGCTCGATCTGGAGTTTGTCCAGGAGGTCATCGCCAGCAAGCGCGCCGTCGAGACCCTCATCCCGGCCACCGATGTCGCCATCGAGCTGGGCGGCGAGGACGCCAAGATCATCTACTTCGATAACGGCATTGAGCAGCGCATGAACGGCACCTGTGCCGGCGGTACGGGTGCGTTCATCGACCAGATGGCAACCCTGCTGCACACCGACGCCAGCGGCCTCAACGAGCTCGCGGCCAACGCCACCACCATCTATCCCATCGCCAGCCGCTGCGGCGTCTTTGCCAAGACCGACGTCCAGCCGCTGCTCAACGAGGGCGCCCGCCCCGAGGACGTGGCCGCCTCCATCTTCCAGGCTGTCGTGACCCAGACCATCTCGGGCCTGGCGTGCGGCCGTCCCATCCGCGGTAACGTCGCCTTCCTGGGCGGCCCGCTGCAGTATCTCTCCGAGCTGCGCCATCGCTTCTACCTCACGCTCAACCTGGACGAGGAGCACCGCATCGTGCCCCAAAATGCTCACCTGTTTGTGGCGAGCGGTGCCGCCATGGCGCACGAGTCCAATAAGCTCAGCACGTTCCCGCAGCTCATCGAGGCCATCGATGCCCTGGGTGACACACAGGGCGCCGAGGTCGAGCGTCTGGATCCGCTCTTTGCCACCGACGAGGACTTTGCCGATTTCAAGACCCGCCACGACACCGAGGTCGTTCCCAAGGGCAAGCTCGAAGGCTACACCGGTCGCGTGTTCATCGGTATCGACGCCGGTTCCACCACCATGAAGGCCGCGCTTGTGGGTGAGGACGGCCAGTTGCTGCATACCTGGTACGGCAATAACAACGGTGACATCCTGGGTACGGCCAAGGTCATCATGGCCGATTTCTACAACCACATCCCCGCCGGCTGCACCATCGGCCACGTGACCACCACGGGTTACGGCGAGGCGCTGCTCATCGAGGCCCTCAAGGCCGATTCCGGCGAGATCGAGACCGTCGCGCACCTACGCGGCGCCAAGGCGTTCCTGCCCGGCGTCGAGTTTATCCTGGACATCGGCGGCCAGGACATGAAGTGCCTGCGCGTAAAGGACGGCGTCATCGAGCACATCATGCTCAACGAGGCCTGCTCGTCGGGTTGCGGTAGCTTTATCGAGAGCTTCGCCGTCTCTATGAACATGGACGTGCGCGCGTTCGCCGACGCCGCCATCCATGCCAAGGCTCCGGTGGACCTGGGCAGTCGCTGCACGGTCTTTATGAATTCGCGTGTTAAGCAGGCGCAAAAGGAAGGTGCCACGGTGGGCGACATCGCGGCCGGTCTGTCCTATTCTGTCATTAAGAATGCCCTGTTCAAGGTCATTAAGCTGCGCGATCCCAAGGAGATCGGAAGCCAGGTGATCGTCCAGGGCGGCACCTTTATGTCCGATGCCACGCTGCGCGCGTTTGAGCAGCTCACCGGCGTTCACGCCGTGCGTCCCGACATCGCCGGCTGCATGGGCGCCTATGGTGCGGCCTTGCTCGCCCGCGATCGCGCTGGCGCCGACGGCACCTCGACCATCCTTTCGGCCGAGGACATCGCGCACCTCACTGTGACGCAAAAGCACGTCCGCTGCGGTCGCTGCTCCAACAACTGCCAGCTCACCGTCAATGACTTTGGCGGCGGTAGGCGCTTCATTACCGGCAACCGCTGCGAGAAGGGCGCCGGCCACAAAAAGCAAAAGACCGAGGCCCCTAACCTCTTCAAAAAGAAAAACGAGTTGCTCTTTAATCGCGAGGTGCTGAGCCCCGACGAGGCCCCGCGCGGCACCGTGGGTATCCCGCGCGCACTCAACATGTACGAGAACTACCCCTTCTGGCATGCGTTCTTTACGCGCTTGGGCTTTAGCGTGCAGCTGTCCGACCAGTCGAGCAAGAAGACCTACCAGGCAGGCATCGAGTCCATGCCGTCCGAGAGCGTGTGCTATCCGGCCAAGATGAGCCACGGCCACGTGATGAACCTTATCGACCGCGATGTCGACTTTATCTGGATGCCGTGCGTGCGCTGGGAGCGCAAGGAGGATCCGACGGCTGGCAATTGCTATAACTGCCCCATCGTCATGAGCTACCCCACGGCGCTGGCACTCAATATCGACGAGATTCGTGAGCAGAATATCGAGTTCCTGTACCCGTTTGTGCCCTATCACGACAAGACCGAGCTCAAGCGCCGCTTGTACCAAGTGCTTGCCGTCGACCGCGTGGCCGATGCTGAGGCCGGTCGCGGTCGCGTGCGCGGTCCCAAGATCACGCGCTCCGAGGTCGATGCCGCCGTCAACGCTGCCTTTGAGGCCGATGCACGCTTCCACGAGGACATCCAGACCATGGGCGAGGAGACCCTTAAGTGGATCGAGGACCACGGCGGTCACGGCATCGTGCTCGCCGGCCGCCCCTACCACAACGACCCCGAGATCAACCACGCCCTGCCCGAGCTTATCTCGAGCTTTGGCTTTGCGGTCTTTACCGAGGATTCGCTTGCGCACCTGGTGAAGCCCGAGCGCCCCATCCGCGTCGTCGACCAGTGGATGTACCACAGCCGCCTGTACGCTGTCGCCCGTTTTGTTACGATGCGCAACGACCTGGACCTGATCCAGCTCAACTCCTTCGGCTGCGGCCTGGACGCTCTGACTACCGATCAGGTGCAGGAGATTCTGGAGGCCAGCGGCAAGATCTACACCGTGCTCAAGATCGACGAGGTGTCCAACCTGGGCGCCGCGCGCATCCGCATCCGCTCGCTCATGGCCGCGCTTAAGGACCAGGAGGCTGAGCGCTTGGCCGAGGCCGCGGCCGCGGGCGAGACCTACGAGCAGGGCGATGCCGCGCCGGTGGCTCCCTCCACGGATGCCCCCGCATTCGCGAGCCGCAAGTACACGTTCGAGGCTCAGCGCGAGAGCGCATCGACCGCGTGGCCCAAGGTGCCCTTTACCGAGCAGATGCGCGAGGAGGGCTACACCATCCTGTGCCCGCAGATGGCGCCGATCCACTTTGACCTGGTCAAAGAGGTGTTCCGCGGTGCCGGCTACAACTTGGAGCTGCTGCCCTCGACCGATCACGACGCCGTCGAGGCCGGCCTGCGCTATGTGAACAATGACATTTGCTATCCGTCCATTTTGGTGACCGGCCAGATTATGGAGGCCATCGAGAGCGGCCGGTACGACCTGTCCAAGACGGCCGTGGTTATCAGCCAGACCGGCGGCGGCTGCCGTGCAACCAACTACATCGCACTCATCCGCAAGGCCCTGCGCGAGAGCGGCCACCCCGAGATTCCGGTGATCTCGCTTTCGGCGGTGGCGCTCGGTGAGGACAACCCCGGCTTTAAGATTACGCCGGCGCTGCTTAAGCAGGCAGTCTACGCGGTGCTCTTTGGCGACGTGATGATGCAGATGCTTTATCGCTGTCGTCCATACGAGGCTACGCCCGGTGCCGCCAACGCACTCTACGAGGAGTACATGGCGCGCGCCCGCAAGCTGGCGCCCAAGTTCAACCGCCACAACTACACCAAGCTGTGCCGCGAGGCCATCCGCGCGTTCGACACCATGCCGCTCGTGGGTGAGGGCACCAAGCCGCGCGTGGGCGTGGTCGGTGAGATCTTGGTCAAGTTCCACCCCACAGCCAACAACCACGTGGTCGACGTTATCGAGCGCGAGGGCTGCGAGGCCGTGGTGCCGGGCCTGCTGGACTTCTTCCTGTACTCCATGAGCAACGCCGAGCTGCAGAAGGATGAGCTCGGAAGCTCTGCAACCACGCGCGCTGGTATGCAGGCGCTCATCAAGCTCGTGGACTGGATGCGTACGCCGGTGGAAGAGCTGCTCCAAAAGTCCCGCCGCTTTGAGGCGCCCGAGCGCATCGGCACCATGGCGGACAAGGCCCGTACGGTGCTTTCGGTGTGCAACAACATGGGTGAAGGCTGGCTGCTCACGGCCGAGATGCTCGACCTGATTGACCATGGCGCGCCCAACATCATCTGCACGCAGCCCTTTGCGTGCCTGCCTAACCACGTGGTGGGCAAGGCCGTGATCAAGGAGCTGCGCCGTCGGCACCCCGAGAGCAACATTGTCGCAGTGGACTACGACCCCGGCGCGTCCGAGGTCAACCAGCTCAACCGCATTAAGCTCATGATCAGCGTGGCCAAGGAAAACATGCGCACCGGTAAGGGCTTTAAGCTCGAGAAGGTGGCGCCGCTCGCGATGGACGAGGTCACCGGCCAGATGCATGCCCATGATGGCTGCGTGAGCTGTGGCTCGGTCAGCGAGGAGGCCGTTGCATCGGTCGCCAAGCGTCTGGGACGTGGCATTAAGAAGTAGTTGGCCTGCTATGTGCTAGATATGAGACAAACGGGTGGTAGCCGTATCGGCTACCACCCGTTTTTGCTGGACGTATGCTGCGTAAACGCCCCAACTATCACCTCTTCCGAAAGCTACGTGTCAGTGGCACCAAAAATCGCCCTTGGAACCCTGAGATAATGAACATATGTAGCCGTTCGCCGCAAAATACCGTCCGTTTATGGAACCCACCTCTAGCGCGCGTCATCCTTACGGTTGAATAAATACACATTCATGGAATTACGTAAGAGAGGACTGTTCCTATGAGCTACAAGACCGTTTGTGTTGCCGGTGGCGGCGTGTTGGGAAGCCAGATTGCCTTTCAGGCTGCCTACTGCGGCTTCGATGTGACGATCTGGCTGCGCAGCGAGGGCAGCATCGGCCGCACTCAGCCCAAGATCGATCATGTGCGCGAGGAGTACATCGCGGCTATCGAGGGCATGGCGGACGGCACGGGCGAGTGGTGTGCCGGTATCGCCGATAGCGACCAGCCCTTCGACAAGGAGGCGGCGCTCGCCGCCGTCGAGCGTGCCTACTCCACACTCAAGCTAGAGCTCGATCTTGCCAAGGCAGTGGCCGACGCCGATCTGGTTATCGAGTCGATGGCCGAGGACACCCAGGCAAAGATCGACTTCTACAAGAAGCTCGCCCCGGTTCTCCCGCAAAAGACCGTTGTCGTGACGAACTCCTCCACGCTGCTGCCGAGCACCTTTGCCAAGTACACTGGCCGCCCCGAGAAGTACCTGTCGCTGCACTTTGCCAACTCCATCTGGAAGAACAACATGACCGAGGTCATGGCTCAGGACCAGACCGACAAGCGCTATTTCGATGAGCTCGTCGACTTTGCCAGCGACATCCGTATGCTTGCCCTGCCCGTCAACAAGGAAAAGAACGGCTATCTGCTCAATTCCATGCTGGTGCCGTGGCTGCTTTCGGGCCTTGATCTGTACGTTTCGGGCGTCAGCGACCCCAAGAGCATCGACCTCGCATGGACGCGCGGCACTGGCGCGCCCAAGGGCCCGTTCCGCGTGTTCGACACCGTGGGCATCCAGACGGCCTATAACATCGTCATGCAGTATCAGAAGGTGCCGGGCTTGGTGAGCCCGCTGCTCAAAAAGATGATGATGCCCTACAACTTTAAGGCCATGGCATCCGTCCTCAAGCAGATGCTCGACGAAGGCAAGCTGGGCGAAAGCTCGGGCGAGGGCTTCTTCAAGTACTAAAAAGATTCCTCGGCAACATTGAGAAACGTATCATTTGCAGTGTCAGTGCGCCGCAGCGCCGCTCGGCAACGGGACAATCCGCTTTATGCGCCAACGCGAACTTGTCGACTTTGCCGTGGACTGGATCGAGCACCATCGCGGCCGCCCCGATTGATCACTTGGGAGCGGAAGGGTTGCGGATTCCCTTCGCGCTCCGCGTTTCCGTATCGCTACAAGCTTAAACTTGCATTAAGGGGCGTTTGTTAAACTGCGAGTCATAATTAGACAGGGCTGGGCAAACGCCGTGGTATATGAGGGAACAACAATGGTATTCAAAGACGGTAACGATATGGAATTGAGTGACAAGGACAGCAGACTGTTTTCGCGTCGAGCGGCTCTTGCGGGTGCGGCGGGCACGCTGGCGCTTGCCGGGACAGGGCTCATGGGCTGCTCGGTCGGCGGGGCCGGCACGGGCGCCGCATCTACTGCGAGCAACGAGCTCACTGACGAGCAAAAGAAACTCCACAAGCAGATTGTCGCGACCTACGACGTCGAGAAGCAGGCGGCCATCAAGGAGCGGCTCGATGCCGAGTACGCTGACGGCGGCTACAACGAGACCACTCCGTTTATCGCGCAGGATCCCTTTGGCACCGATACCCTGAGCTGCTACGTTCGCTTTGCGACAACGGATTCCGTAACCGTCTCCTACAAGGTCGCCGGTCGCAAAAAGACTGGTGACACGCCCAAGGTCGCCGCGTTTTCCCATACGCCCCACGGCGGCGACGCGCCGGCCACGGAACACGAGTTCAAGGTCATCGGCCTCATTCCCAACCACAAAAACACGGTAACCATCACTTGCACGGCACAAGACGGTATCAGCCGCACCTCGACGTTCACGGTCAAGACGCCGGCTCTCAAAGGCGAGGAAGAAGAGCAGCTCGCCGTCACGTCGGGGGAGTCCAATACGCCGCTTGCCGATGGTCTCTTTACTATTCTGGGCAACGACTCGTCCAAGCTCGACTTTATGTACCTCTACGACAACGACGGCCAGATTCGCGGCGAGGTGCCGATTGTCGGCTACCGCAGCCACCGCCTGCTGTTCCCGGGCGACGGTAGCATGATCATGAGCGTCTCGACTACCAAGATGGCCCAGATCAACGCCATCGGCCAGGTGGTAAACGTCTGGAGCACGGGCGACTACGAGCTACACCACGACTACGCTTTCGATGACGATGGCAACCTGCTGGTGCTGGCGAGTCACGCCGGCTCCGAAGCCGATTTGGACGTCGATCGCGCGGCTGCCAAAAAAGATAAGGACGATCGCGTTAATGTAGAGGACCTCATCATTAAGGTCGACATAACAACAGGTGACGTCTCTCTCGTCGTGGACCTGGGCGATATATTCCCCGACCTCAAGGCAAGCGCCAAGGTTGCCTCGGACGGCGACCTGGATTGGATTCACATCAACACGATCCAGTGGCTCGGCGGCGGCACCGTTCTGCTCAGCTCGCGCGAGACCTCAACGGTCATCAAGCTCACGGATATCTACGGTACGCCTACGGTCGATTGGCTTATGGGCTCGCCAGAGTTTTGGGCCGGCTCGGGCTTTGAGGACAAGTTGCTGCAGGCTCAAGGCGATTTTTCGCTCAACGCAGGCCAGCATAGTGTGACCTATCTGCCAAACGACGAGACGACCGCGACTGGTCGCTACCAGGTGCTGCTATACGACAACAACTTTGGTGTTGCCGAGAGCTATCCCAAGTTCGACTGGGGCCAGCTGGGCGCTGCGGTAGTGACCGACTACAGCAAGGGAACGCATTCGTTTGGGCGCATTTTTACGGTGGACGAGACCGCGCGCACCTACGAGCTTGTGGACCAGATCGCAGTGCCGTTCTCAGGTTACGTAAGTAGTGCGCAGCGCGTCGGCGATTCGAATAGCATGCTTGTGGCATCGGGCATAGCCAAGACCTTTGCCGAGTACGATCGCTATGGACTGCCCATTGCCACGTACGAGATGGAAGCCGAGAAGTACATCTACCGCGTGTACAAGTACGAGCTGTAGCGCTGCGCTTGGCTGTGCCTGTGCCCCGCGGCTGCGCGCGCTCGTACCGGGCCTACCTCGCGTTCCGCATCACTTCACGTCAAACTCCACGCGATCGAGTTCGGGTACGTTGAGGTCGATGAGCTTGCGGGCAACACGGCGGTCGTGCGCCCCGAGCGTCTCGCTTGTCGTTACGCGAGCGACAGTCTGGCGCTCGACAACGCCCTCCTTGTCGCCCTCGGTAGCCGAGGTCTCGACGGCGACGGTGTAATCCTTAAAGCCCGGCAGCACCGCCGCAAGTTCGCGCGTGGTTTCAGTGACGCCGTAGCCGTCTTGCACGCCGGCCTGCGCCGAGCCAATAGACCCCGCCGTCATAATAATGCAGGGGATGGCAAAGATCACCGTGCCCACGATGATGCGGCGGCGCACCTTGCGCGATAGCTCGTTAACCTCGGCGTTTTCTTCAGCAGTCACAATACCGTCGCCGTTCAGGTCGCGCTTGAGCGGCACGCGCAAAAGAAGCAGCACGGCTTCGGCAGCCAGTGCGATAAAGACCACGTTGATGCCAAACTCATAAAGCGCCGAGAGAAACAGTGACCCGCTTGCAATGGCGATGCCATAGCCCGCCGCGCACAGGGGCGGCATGAGCGCGGTCGCCACGGCCACGCCGGCGATAAGCGTGGCAGGTTCCTGGTCACGCGAGTTGCCCAGCCCGCCCGCAAAGCCGCCCGCGAGCGCGACGGCAAGGTCCCACACAGTGGGCGTCGAGTTGTCGATGATGGCGGCCGTGGTGGTGCCAAGGGGCGAGAGCTTAAAATACAGCGTGGACGTGATCAGACAAAAGGCCATCTGTAGCGCGAGGCCGGCGACGGCCTCGACGGCAATCTCGCGGTCGAGCGTGGCGATGCCATATGCCATGGCAAGGACCGAGCCCATGAGTGGGCAGATGAGCATGGCGCCCACGATGGCAATGTCCGAGTCGATATCGAGGCCGATGCTCGCGATGAGCATGGCGATGATGAGGATGCATAAGTGCGAGCCGGTCAGCCGCGCCCCGTTTACAAAGCGCTTGCGAATCACGTGATAGGGCGCGCGACCCTCGCGAATGTTGAATGCGCGCTTTAGGAAGCGGCTGGTGTTCTCCAGGGCCTCACTATGGGCAGGTCGAATGCCGTGGCGCCGGTGATGGCGTTTGCGTAGTCGCTTGATCTGTTGTTTGTCGAGTTCCATGTCCACCTCGTATTGCCGCAGGAACGCGGGTGCGCTCGCAGCATGTACTCTACACCGTGGCGGGCGGGGCGGTCATCTTGACGTGAAACTTAGACGAGCAGGTAAGGGGGACGTCAAATGCGGTTGCGGCCGAGTGTTTCGACAGATACAGAGCGCGGGGCCGGATGGTCTCCGGCCCCGCGCTCTGTACGGGTACATTGTTGTTGGGTTTAGCCCAGCAGACTCAGGCCGACGGAGACAAACGCCAGGATAACGCCAACGACGGACTCGCCTCCCAACAGGCCGCTGGCGACGACCAGGCCCTGCTCCTGGAAGGCAGCATCCTTGGAAGCCTTCTCTTTGCCCGAAAGACCGGAACCGGCGTCGCGGTGTGCGGCCCACTTGTCGTAGGCGAGCTTGACGCAGGAGCCCAAGAAGGCCGTGAGCGACATGTAGAACGGCAGGTACACGCCCAGACCGATCATCATGGCCGGAATGCCGAGCCAATACATGACGATGCCGGCGATAAAACCGCCTGCGAACCACGGCACGCTCGGGATGCCCGAGACCATGGTGGCGACTACGCTTGACTGCGCGGCTACAAAGCTCTTGTCGGGACCAAAGGCGTCCGGACCATAGGCGGTGACGAGCGCGACCATGACGGCGGCAGCGACCAGTGCGCCCACGATGCCGCCGATGGCCTGGCCGATCCACTGTGCGCGCGGGTTGGTGCCCAGCACGGCGCCGGCCTTAAAGTCGTTCATGACGTCGCCCGCAAGGCCGCACGCCACGGCCACGATGCCGGCGATAAAGAACAGCTTGACCTGCGCAAGCTGCGCGAAGGCCGCTACGATGAGCATGACGATGAGGCCAAAGATCTCCATGGGGTCGATACCCGTCTGGCCGCAGCTCTGCGCACTCATGATGGTGGTGACAAAGGTGAACAGCGTGACGATGACGGCTGGGACGGCACCCAGGTCGAGCGCGACGGCGATGATCACGGCGATGGAGGCGGTACCCAGGCCGATGATGCCGGCGTCGAGCTTAAGCGAGCCCGAGATGAGCGACTGCTCGTCGGTGTCGGTGGAGCTGTCGGCGGCAAGACCGCGGACGATACCGCCGACCTGCGGCAGGATGTCTTTAAGGACGACGGCGACGCCAAAGCCCATCATAAGGCCCATACCTAAGGACTTGACGATACCCTGCGCGGTCACAATATCGAACAGGCCGGCAGCGGTGCCGCCGACGATAATGCCAAAGTTGCCCAGCAGCGCGCCGGCAAACCAGAAGGCGACGGGGGCAAAGCCCACTAAAAAGCCGATGGACAGCAACATGGGCGAGTTGTAGATGGCAAAGGTCACGCCGGGGATATTGAGCGTGCACAGCATGCTGGGCACCACGCCCAGGGCGTCGCGCAGCACGCTATAGATGCCTGCGATGGCCATGGAGCCAAAGAGCTGCTTGCCGGTCTTGCCGCCGGCCTCGGTAGCACGCAGGGTCTGGGCTGCGGCGTTGCCGGTGGGAAACTCCAGCGCGGAGTCCACGATAAAGTGACGGTGGATGAGCGCCGTTGCCAGAAGGCCCAAGATGGTGCCGGCGAGCGCCACGATAAACATGTCGAGCCAGCTGATCTGGTCGGCATAGCCCAGCATCCAGGCGCCCGGGATGGTAAACGCCAGGCCGCCGGCGACCATGGCACCCGCGGACATGATAGTGTGGGTAACGTTGGCCTCGTTGAGGCTGGCATTGCCCATGAGCTTAAGGAAGAACAGCGAGATGACGGCAGCGAAAATGATCGGCCAGGGGAGGGCGCCCATCTTGAGGGCCGTGTAGGCCGAGCTTGCCGTGATAATCACGCAGCCAAGGACGCCGATGACGACGCCGCGCAGCGTGAGTTGACCGCGCATAGAAGTGCGGTTCGAGGGATTGCCCATATAGAACTCCTTTGCGTATATCCGCTTCCCCCGCAAGCGCCGCTACGGATACGGCGCGGGAAGTCGGGTTACCAAGGGCCGCCGCGTGAGCTCGCGCACGACCGCGCATCAGTATAGCGGCAAGGTAGTCATTTTGGGACGGGGCTATTTTAGCTACCCTTTGACAGTCGACGAATTATCTGGGATTGGGGCAAATATCAACCGACATATTGGGGTAGCTAAAATAGCCCCGTCCCAAAATGACTACCTGGGATGGCTGGTTCGGGTAGGCGATATACTGCTGGGCAGACGAAAGGAGCGCCGACGATGCTTAATGGGTGCGCATATATATTGACGGTCGACGTGGGCAACACGTTCATTCGCTTTGGTCTGTTTGCCGAGGATTCGGCCGCGGCGCAGGAATGCCCGCTTGCGACGTGCGAGATCACGACGCCGCCGAGCATTACGGCCGATGAGGCGCGCATGAGGCTCGCGCGGGTCATGGGCGCACTGGCAGCCGATGCGGGCATGCCTGGTGTGCTCGTTCCCGCGGCAGCAGTGCTGAGCTGCGTGGTGCCGGCGCTCGAGCGCCCGTGGAAGGCGGCACTTTCCCGTACCTGCACGGGGCGCGTGCTCACCGTGGGGCCGGGACTTAAGACCGGCATGCCCGTGCACTACGACGACCCGGCCGAGATCGGTCCCGATCGCATCGCCGACGCCGTGGCGGCCCGTGCCGTCTACGGCTCTCCGTGCATCGTTATCGACCTGGGCACTACGACCAATATCGAGGTCATCGATGCGCGCGGAACCTTTGTCGGCGGTGTTATCGCGCCGGGGCTGGCGCTCGGCGCTCGCTCGCTCTCGGCCGCTGCGGCGCGCCTGCCGCAAGTCGAGCCCTCGGCACCCACGCATGTGATCGGTCGCAACACGCGCGAGGCCATGCGCTCGGGCGTGGTCTTGGGCGAGGTTGCCCGTATCGACGGCATGCTCGACATGGTGCTTGCCGAGATGCGCTCGACCAAGGCGGCAGGCGAGGGCAGCGTGCCCATTGTCATCACCGGCGACGATGCCGAGGCGCTCGCGGCGTTGGTCGGCCACAGCCTGACGGTAGACGACGCGCTGACGCTGCGGGGTCTCGCCGAGCTGTACCGCATCAACCAAAAGCCTCGCCGCGCATAAAGCCAAGGACGTCGGCGCCGGGAGGAAACAGCCCCACCTTTCACCTGCTACAATGGGCCAAACTATTTCGATTTCGGAGGTGTCTGCCATGTCGGACGATCTTCATCAAACCGCGTCGGGCAAGCGCCGCGACGTTATTAGCTGGGACGAGTTCTTTATGAGCGTGGCCATCGCCGCGCAGCGCCGCAGCAAGGATCCCAATACGCAGGTGGGCGCGTGCATCGCCAGCACCAACCACCGCATTCTTTCGGTGGGCTACAACGGTACGCCCTCGGCGCTCAACGACGACTTTTTCCCGTGGGGCACGAGCGATGACCCGCTGCAGGACAAGCATAACTACGTAGTTCATGCCGAGGCCAACGCCGTGCTCAACTACCGCGGCTCGCTCAAGGACCTTGAGGGTTCCACGGTCTACGTCACGCTGTTCCCGTGCCACGACTGTGCCAAAATCCTGGCGCAGGTAGGTGTGGGCGAGGTTGTCTATCTGGACAATAAGTACGCCGACACCGACGACGGCCGCATCAGTCGCCGCATTCTCGACTCCTGCGGCATTAGCTTCCGCCAGGTTATCGTCGATGTCCACATTGGTACCGGGGAACAAACGCAGCAGTAGCGGCAGCGTGTACGAGCGCCGGGCGTTGACAAAAGCGGCTAATTAAGCCCCGTTCCAAATTGACTGTCAAATTAACTGCTCGTGAAAGTCGTGTCCGCGCGCATGGACGGCTCGCGAGCGGGTACATGGCTGTAGTAACATAGCTCTGTCCGCGGGCGCGCCCGCGTTATTGTGAGAAAGGAGCCCCTGTGGCTGTTAACGAAGAGCTGCTTAAGAAGGTTCTTGAAGAGATTCGCCCCAACCTGCAGGCCGACGGCGGCGACATGGAGTATATGGGCGTTGATGACGAGGGCGTCGTCAAGCTGGAGCTTCAGGGCGCCTGCGCCGGTTGCCCCATGAGCGCTCTGACGCTTTCCATGGGCGTCGAGCGTATCCTCAAGGAGCACGTGCCCGGCGTTACGCGTGTCGAGCAGGTCAATGCCTCCGGCGAGGTCGAGGATCTGTACGACGAGTATGCGCCGTTCTGAGAAGCGAAAGCTGCGGGCGATGTGCTCCGCATAGACGTCATGCCCAAATGTGCGGCTGCGAGCGAAAGGCCCGCGGCCGCATTTGTATGTAGGGAACAGGGGGACCGATATGCTCAACGACCTCTACCATATGCTTGATCCTGTCGCCATTTCGGCGGGGCCCATCACCATCTACTGGTACGGCTTGGCCTATGTGGTCGGAGCTCTGCTCACGGCGGTCGTCATGTACCGCACGCAGCGTCGTTGGGGTTTTGACATTACGGTCGACGACCTGATGAGTGTCGTGGTTGGTGTGGTCTTTGGCCTCATCATTGGCGCCCGTCTGTTCTACGTCATCTTTTACGGTGACGGCTACTACTGGGCGCATCCGCTCGAGATCTTTGCCACCAACGAAGGCGGCATGAGTTTCCATGGCGGCCTGGTGGGCGGCATCATCGGCGGCGTGCTCGTGTGCCGTATGTACAAGCTCGACGCCTGGACCATCGCCGACCTTGCCGTTATCGGTGCTCCGCTGGCCCTGTGCCTGGGGCGCTGCGCCAACTTTGTCAACGGCGAGCTGTGGGGCAAGCCGACCGATTTGCCCTGGGGCGTGATCTTTGGCGGCACCGCGGGCGATATGCCGCGCCATCCATCCCAGCTCTACGAGGCATTTCTCGAGGGCATTGTGCTCTTCTGCATTCTGCAGGTGCTCAGCCGCAAAAAACCGCTGCTGCCCCAGGGTACGTTTATGGGTGTGTTTGTGATGGGGTACGGCATTGTCCGCTTTTTCGTTGAGTTCGTGCGCGTGCCCGATGCCCAGCTGGGCTATCTGCTGGGCGGCGTCATCACCATGGGCCAGCTGCTGAGTTTGCCGCTCGTGATTGCGGGCCTGGCGCTCATCATTTTTGCCCTCCGCCGCAACCGTCCCCAGCGCATCTATCTCGACGCCTAACCACCACATACACCACAAAGGGGACAGGCACCTTTGTGGTGGTTTTGCCAGGCAACGATGACAGAACCGTAACGTTTCCCCAGATAAAACCTGCCAAAATAAACCTGTCCCTTTTTGGCAGGTTTCTAGAAAGGCTTTTCGGACTGTGAAGGATTCCGATCTCTCCACAACGGCTGCACGCGACGCCGCCCGCATCGTTTGGTTTAAGCGCTATCCCGCCAAGCAGACGCTCGTCGCATTTTTGCTCGCCCTGCTGGCGACCACGGCGTTTTCCATCGATCCCGCCCCGGTGTCGAGCAACGCGGTCCTGGCGATCGATCCCAAGGCGACGGGCATGCTTTACGTGTGCTACGAGGTACTCCTCTCATTTGCCGGCCATACCGACGCTGTGATGCTGCTCGCGCTGGCCTGCCTGCTCACGCTGCCGTTTCGCTATGTGTTCTTTGGCCGCGGTGACGCTTGGCGCCCCTCGGTCGTGCTGCCGTCGCTGTTCTTTGCCGTCTGCATGGTGTTCGGCCGCAGTTACGACCTCACCGATTCGGCCGAGATTGTGCTGGGCGACAAGGCGCGCGTTATCTGCGCCTGGATTGGCGGCGCGGGCTGGATGCTTCTGGCGATTGTGTCCTTCTATCTGGCTTTTGAGTTTTTGGATTGGTTGAGTTCCCGCCGCATTCCGTTTTCGGAGGCGCATTTTGGCCGCGTGTGGCGTGTTACCCACGCCGTGCTCTCGGTCCATCCTTTTGTTGGGCCGTTTCTTGTACTCATGATTGTCTGGGCGCCCACGCTTATCGCCTCGCTGCCCGGCCTCTTTATGGGAGATACGGGCGCGCAGATTCGCCAATGGTTCAACTACCCCAATGGCACGAGCGACTACCTGCGCCTGCTTAACCCCAACGTGCTGCTCAACGGCCATCATCCGGTGGTGCACACGGCCATCATCGGCTCGTGTGTGCAACTGGGGCTTTCGCTATTCAATAGCGCCAATGCGGGTCTAACCATCTACACCTGCGCCCAATTTGTCATCACGGCCGCCTGCGTGGCCTATTCCATATCGTCGCTGCGCAAGCTGGGCGTGAGCCTGCCGGTCCGCGGCGTCATCTTGCTGTTCTTTGCGTTTATGCCGATGTTCTCCAACTACGCGGCGCTGCTGACCAAAGACGTACTGTTTGCCGATGCGTTTCTGGTACTGCTCGTTCAGACCGTCAAGCTCGTGGCATGTGGCCTGCCCCGTCGCGATGTCAATGCCGAGCGCGCGGGCGAGCGCACGCCTGTGCTCTTTGCGCGCCACGACTGGCTGTTGCTCGTGCTGGGCGCCATGGGTTCCACGTTTTTGCGCAATGGCGGCCTGGTCTTTCCGTTGGCGGCCTGCGTGATTGCGGCGGCGTTTTGCGCCTGGGACGCGCATGTGGCCCGTCGCGTGGTCAAACAGTCTGGCGTCGCACCCTCATGCGCCACGCCGCGCTTCCGCTGGGCCGGCGTTCTCGCGGTGCTCGTGCTCTGCCTTGCCTCCAACATGTACTTTACCAAGGTCTTTATGCCCGAGCACGATATCACGCCGGGTTCCAAGCGCGAGATCCTCTCGATTCCGTTTCAACAGACGGCGCGCTTCGTCCAAAAGCACGACGGCCTTAATTCGGGCGTTAACCCCAAGGTCAAAGACGACGGCACGATTGAGGAAGCTCCCTGCGACGGTCTGGTGACCGATAAGGAACGCGCTGCGATCGACCGTGTGCTCAAGTACGAGAATCTGGGCCGTCGCTACAACCCCGACAAGTCGGATGCCGTAAAAAACTGTTTTAACGAGTACGCCTCGCAGGAGGACATCAAGGCCTATTTTGAGGTGTGGGCCCAGATGTTCAAAAAGGATCCCGAGTGCTATATCTCGGCGCTCATCAATAACTACTACGGCTACTTTTATCCGAGTGCCCGCGATGCGTGGGTCTACAGCACGGCGCGCAGTGCCGAGATCATGGCGAAGCCCGATAACCTCAAGTACTTCGACTTCCATCCGGTCGATAGCAAGGTTGTGCGCTGGTGCGACCACCTGATCAACCTGTATCGCGTGGCAGTACAACGCATCCCGTTTATCTCGCTCACCATGAGCTCGGCCACCTATGTGTGGATCATGATCGCTGTGGTGGTCTATCTGCTACGTCGTCATTCGTGGCGCGGGCTGGCCATTTGGGTGCCGCTGCTGGGCGTGCTCGCCGTGTGCCTGATCGGTCCCTGCAACGGCTCGACCTACATGCGCTACCTGTATCCAGTCATCGCCTGCATGCCCTTTGCCATCGGCGCCACCATCACCCGCAGCGACCTTCTCTGGTTCTAACTTGGTGCAAAGGGGACAGGTTACTTTGCACCAAGGGGGTTGCATCATCACGACGCCTTCATTTTGGGGTTTATCTCGCAGGCCAGTAGGTATATCATAACGACGTTTGTTTATATTGCCCGAGCATCTGCGCTGGGCTTTAGGTCGAAACCGATAGGAGACACGTATGTCCGGACACTCTAAGTGGGCCACAACCAAGCATCGTAAGGGCGCGCAGGACGCCAAGCGTTCCGCCCTCTTCTCCAAGCTGAGCCGCAACATCACCGTTGCCGCCCGTCTCGGCGGCGACCCGCTGCCCGAGAACAACGCCAGCCTCGCCGCTGCCGTTGCCAAGGCCAAGGCTCAGTCCATGCCCAAGGACAAGATCAAGTCCGCTATCGACAAGGCCTTCGGTTCGGGTGCCGATGCCGCCGTCTACGAGAACATCGTGTACGAGGGCTATGGTCCCGCCGGCGTTGCCGTCTACGTCGACTGCCTGACCGATAACCGCAACCGTACCGCCGCCGATGTCCGTTCCGCCTTCTCCCACGCTGGCGGCAACCTGGGCACCTCCGGCTCCGTCGCCTTCCAGTTTGAGCGCAAGGGCCAGATCGTCGTCGCCAAGGAGATCCTGGACGAGAACGCCAAGAAGGAGACCATGATCGCCAACGGTGCTGCCGGTGACGAGGAAGAGCTCATGATGGCGATCGCCGAGGCCGGTGGCGACGACTACGAGGACGCCGGCGAGGAGTGGATCGTTTGGACCGCCGCCAACGACGTCATGGCTGTTTCCAAGGCGCTCGAGGAGCAGGGCATCCAGGTCAAGGGCTCCGAGACCACCATGGTTCCGACCACCCCGACCGAGGTCTCCGGCGCCGATGCCAAGAAGGTCCAGCGCCTCATCGACCGTCTCGAGGAGCTCGACGACGTTCAGGATGTTTACAGCACCATGGACATGACCGACGAGGTCATCGCTGCCCTCGAGGAGGAGTAGCGCCTGCACGGGTTAAGCCGTGCATATCTGGGCATAATGAAGCGAGCATACAAGCCTCGTGGAATAGATGAGCCGGATCCGCGTGCGTATGGCACCGGACCCGGCTCTTTTATAATGATGCGAATCGTTTTGCATTCTGTGGACCGAAACCTGAAGGGAGCGCGCGTGCGCGTACTCAAACGAGCCCTAGCAATCGTGTACCTTGCCGCCGCCATCGTGGCGCTGGGCACGCTTGTCTGCCAGTTCTGGGGACCGTATACGTATCGCTTTATGCTGCTGTTGCGTGACACCATGCCTCGCGTCGTCGTCACGGTGTGCGCCGCCATCGTGGCACTTGGCGTGCTCATCGGGTTTTTCCGCCTGATGTTCGCGCGTCGCGAGCCGTCCTGCGTGCATCCGGCGGGGGAGCGCAACATCGAGGTCACCCTCGCAGCGCTTTCCTCGTGCGCTCGCGCTGCGGCAGAGCGCGACGACCGTGTGATGGTCGAGCATGTAGAGGCGCGCGTGCAGGGTTCCGACGAATCGCTCGTTCGTTTTAAGGTCGACGCCATCGCGCTCGATGACCGGGACGTGGCCTCCCTTGCAACCGCGATGCAGCAACGTATCGAGGAGGCCTGCGACACCATGCTCGGCACGCCGGGCACGACCGCGCGCGTCCGTTTTTTGCCGTCCAAGACTACCGTCCAGACCGTGGAGGTTTCCGGTGAGTGATACCAATCAAGACAAGACCGTCCGCACCCCGCGCCTGACGATCGACCAGAACGCTACGCCGGCAGGCGAGTCCGCCGACACCACCCCCGAGGCCGGCGAGCAGCACGACAGCGCCGCCAGCGACTTTGACGAGGCCATGGGTCTCATCAAGGGTACGGGGGCGGCCATCTGGAGCTATGCCGTCCGTCATCCCAACACCACGCTCGGAGCCGTCGCTGGTTTTGTGCTCGCCGTGCTGGTGCTCACGCTCGGCCTGTGGGACACACTCGTCATCGCATTCTTTGTGCTGATCGGCGCCGTGATTGGCCAGATCCGTGACGGCGAGAACGGAATCGTCAACTTCTTCGGCCGTCTGTTTAGCGGCCGCTAGTATGTATTCGACCGCCGCGTGTGCGGTGGGCATAAGGAGGAACCATGGCTTTTAACACGAAGGTCGATGTGGCCGATACCGAGCTCGAGGCAGACGAGACCGTCGCCGCCGAGGCTGAGGACGTAACGCTCGAGGACGGGGCACTCGTCGAGGCCGAGCCCGCCGACGATGCGGACGAGGATGATGAGGAAGCGGACGAGTCCGAGGATTCGCTGACCTATTCCAACGGTGTGATCGAGAAGATCGTCGCCATGGCCACCCGCGAGGTGCCGCACGTCCTGGGCATGAAGGGCAACCTTATGCACTTTGTGCAGGAGCAGTTTGGTGCCGAGAACCTGACCAAGGGCGTGACGGTCGAGGTCACCGATGACAACCGCGTGGTCGTCAACATTTCCGTCATTATCGAGTACGGCGCCTACGCACCCGCGATTTTCGACGACGTTAAGGCGCGCGTGACCGAGCGTCTGGCCGCGATGACCGGCCTTGAGGTGGCAGGCGTCAACCTGCGCATCGAGGATGTCATCACCCCCGAGGAGTACGAGCATCGCACCAGCCAGCACGAGTAACCTACCAAATAGGGACAGGTTTGTTTCGATAGGTTTTACCTGCGAAAACGCTAAACGGTCGACCGCGCAAGCAAAAGTGCGGTCGACCGTTTTCTATATGCCCTCGATGTAGTCATTCCACTCGTCTAACTTAGGGTTGCAATCTTCGCGTTCCGCGTTACCCTAATGGGCGCATTGTTTCCAAATTGTTAACGAGGGGTTGCCGTAATGGCCGACGAGCACGAAACAGAAAGCAAGGCATGGGCGATTGAGGCCGCTGCGGCAGAGGCGGCATCGCGTGCCGCCGAGGAGGTGCATCGTCCTCCCGTGGTGCCGATGGAGCGCGTGGTCGATCGCGCCGATATCGAGCGCGGCGAGCGTGCCGGCCGCAAGCGCAGCCAGGAGCCGGGCTTCCCGCGCTTTTTCGCCGAGCTCAATCTGGGCCTGATCCTCACGGCGTTCGCCATCGTTGCGTTTAAAACCCCCAATCACTTTGCCTTCGGCGGAACCTCGGGCGTGTCGGTCATTCTTTCCACGCTGTTCCCGACTCTGCCCGTCGGCGTCTTTATGTGGATCATCAATGCGGTTCTCGTCGTCTTGGGCTTTATCTTTTTGGAGCGCAAGGCAATCCTTTGGAGCGTTTTTGCCTCGTTTGCGCTTTCGGCCTACGTCTCGCTGTTTGAGCTCTTCATTCCGACGGATGTTTCGATGACGGGCGATATGTGGCTCGACCTGTGTTTTGCCGTGATTTTGCCGGCGCTCGGCAGTGCCATTGTCTTTGATATTGGCGCCTCGACGGGCGGCACCGATATCCTTGCCATGATCCTCAAGCGTCGCACGACGCTCGAGATCGGACGCGCCTTGCTACTGGTCGATATCGGCATCGTGACCATCGCGGCCTTTTTGTACGGTCCGCGCGTTGGCCTGTACTGCGTGCTCGGCCTGTTTGCCAAGACGCTTGTGGTCGACAAGGCCATCGAGAGCATTCACTTGCGCAAGGTCTGTACGATTATTTGCGCAGAGCCACGCAAAGTCGAGGAGTTTATCGTCAAGCATCTCAACCGCACGGCAACGATCAGCCGCGGCTACGGCGCCTTCTCGGGCAATTGCGTGACGGTGATCATGAGCGTGCTGAGCCGTCGCGAAGCAGTGCAACTGCGCCGCTATACCCGCGATATCGATCCAGATGCGTTTATCACGATCGTTGACAGCTCCGAGATCGTGGGCAAGGGCTTCCGCGGCACGAACTAGCGCGGATATACCCTTCGAACCATTGAATAAAGCCGCCTACGTTTCAAATCGGTCATCTTGGGGTATTTGTCCCCACATTGCGCGATAATGTTGCCAAAGACGTCGTTTGCGATCCAGGTGATTCGCTCTAGATACGAAGGGATGATTTCGATGTTCTGTTCGCAGTGTGGCGCCCCCATGGGCGATAACGACAAGTTCTGCGGCGTGTGCGGTGCCCCTAATACCGAGGTCAAGGCCGCCGGCCCCGCTCCCCAGGGACAGTCTCAGCCCCAGCAGTTTGTTCCGCAACCGCCCGTGGCGAATGCGCCAAAGGGCTGTGTGGCTCAGGCGTTCCAAGACATGACCAAGACTCCGGGCGTGCTGCAGCGCGTGTGCCAGATTGCTTTTTTGCCGGCGCTTATCTGTGTCGTGTCGGTGCTCGTGCTGTTCATTCCCGTTATCGGCGGTATTGCAGCTGCCATCGGCTTTTTGGCCGCCTGCGTGGCGAGTGTGTGCGGTTCGGGCTTTGGCATCGAGTGGGGTCGCGACCTGTCGCTTAAGATCGATGACGGCATGGATCGTCCGTTGATGCGTTCCACATCGTTTGGCCTCGGGGTCTTTTCGAGCGTTATTTCGGTCGTGCTCGAGATTATCGCTGCCATTCCCGTTATTGGTGTAGTGCTTTCGCTGGTGGAGAGCGTGGTAATTGGCGCGGCGGGCTCGTATTCGTATTACGGCTCTTCTGCGCTCGAGACTGCGCTGTTTGGCTCGCTTGGCCTGCTTGTCCTGGCTATGATTGCCACGGCGGTCCTGGGAGTCTTCTTTAAGATGTTCGCCGATATCGCCGTGATGCACTTTGCGGTGACCGGTCGCGTCGAGAGCGCGTTTTCGCTCGACAAGGTCTGGGCGGCCTTTAAGAACAATAAGACCAAGCTGTTTTGCGCTTCATTCCTTCCCGAGTTTTTGACGGGCCTGGTCGCCAACGTTGTCACATGGATCTTGACGGCGGTCTTTGGCGCCATTGCCTCTGTCGGTATGTATAGCTACTACTATCGTCCTACGGGTATTGAGGCAATTGTTACCGGCGGTGGCATCTCACTCGTGCTGTTCCTGGTGCTGATCGCTTTCGTCACCGTATTTCTAACGGTCTTTGGAAAGATGCTCAAGCACCGTGCCGTTGGCTATTGGGTCGCACGTTATGCAAGCGAGTGGGCCGACGAGGATAAGGACGACGTCCTGACTTTTGTATTGCCCTTCGAGAAGAAGTCCGCTCCTTCGGGTTACAGCGCTCCGGATGTCGCGCCTGAGCCCGAGCCTGAGTCTGTCCCGGGATCTGCGCCGGAGTCCGAGCCCACGACGGAGCCCGCGCCCACGACGGAGCCCGCGTCCACGACGGAGCCCGAGCCAAGCTCCGACGAGGACCCGCAAGACGAGTAACCCTGTCACCTGCCATTTGGGGACGGGGTAGAAATGGTAGAAATAGTGCTTGACGAATGAGCGGGGGCGGACGTGTCGAAACGTCCGCCCCCGCTTTGACATCGCGATGTGGCTACGGCTGCGAGATGGTCGCGATTCGACTACTCGTTGTGCTTCTCTTCGTGACGAGCGGCGGTGCGAGCTTCGTGGATGCCCTTGATGGCGGCATGGCGGGCGGTGCGGGCGTCGTGCATGGCGTCGCGGGCCTCGGCGGCCGTTGCCTTGGCAGAGCGTAGCTTGGCTGCCAGATCGGGATTGGTCTCGGCAACCGCGGCGATAGCGGGGCCGTCGAGCTCCTCTTGCGTGGGCTCGGCCAAAAAGTCGATGGCATACTGAGCGGCTACCATGGAGCCCTTGGCGAGCACGCTCTCGTCGATCTTATAGAAGCAGGAGTGCTGGGCGTACGTGGCGCCGATCTGGGGATTGCGCGTGCCCACAAAGGCAAGCACACCCGGTACACGGCGCAGGTACTCCGAAAAATCCTCGCCCGAAAGCGTGCCGCGATAATGGCCTTCGCCGGCTGCACCCAGACACTTGACCACGGCCTGACGACAACGCTCACTCGAGGCGACGTCGTTTTCGACCTTGTAGTTGGCGATGGTGTAGTCGGTAAGTTCAGCCTCGGCGCCCAGGGCCGCCGCAGTGTGCTCTACGATGCGGCGCATGAGCTCGGGCATTTCCTCGTGCGTCGAATCGCCATAGGTGCGCACCGTGCCGGCGAGGTAGGCGGTACCGGCGATAACGTTGCGCGCGGTGCCGCCGTGCAGCTCGCCGACGGTAATGACGGCCGGCTCGTAGGGGCTGATCTCGCGCGAAACGATGGTCTGCAGGGCGTTGACGATCTCGGCCGCCACCATGACGGCGTCGTGGCCGCGCTGGGGCATGGCGCCGTGGCACGAGGTGCCGCGGACATCAATGCGGAACCAGTCGGTATTGGCCATGCGCGGACCGGGCTCGCAGCTTACGGTGCCGGCGTCGACCTCACTCCAGATGTGTGCGGCGTAGGCGCCATCGACGCCGTCGAGCACACCCGTGCCGATCATGAGTTTGGCACCTTGGCCGTTTTCCTCACTGGGTTGGAAGACGATGCGGACCTCGCCGTGGATGTCGTCGGTCATATGGCGCAGGATCTGCAGCGTGCCGAGCATCATGGCAATGTGGCAGTCGTGGCCGCAGGCGTGCATGCAGCCCTCGTTGACGCTGGCGAACTCCTCGCCGGTCTGCTCGGTGACGGGTAGGGCGTCGATATCCGCGCGCAGCAGGATGCGGCGGCGCGGCGTGCCGTCCTCGCGGTAGGCGTCGGGTGCGGTGCCGCGAAGGGTCGCCACCAGGCCTGTCTTAAGCGGGCGCTCGTAGGGGATATTCATGGCGTCGAGCTGGTTGGCGATGTCAGAAGTCGTGCGCTCTTCGGCGAGGCTCAGCTCCGGGTGCTTATGGAAGTGCCGGCGCTGCTTGATGATGTAGGGCTCAAACTCGGCGGCGATATCTTGGATGGCTGCGGTGACGTCATCAGCCGCGCGGGCCTCGGTCGCTGCCATAATCTGCTGTGCCTTGGTCTTCGTCATGGTCGATTTGCTCCTTGCTGGTTTATCGCAAAATCGTACAGGCTCTTTCCAGTATGCCACCTGCCACTTGGGGACGGGGCAGAAATGGTAGAAATGGATACCTCCGTAACCTTGACAGGTCCAAATTGCTTATGCACGCAGCCTTGGATGCGGCTGTCAAGCTTGAAATCTACCATTTCTACCCCGTCCCCAAGTGGCAGGCGGGGCCGTTGGGGTTGGGAAAGGTGCCGTTTACCGCTTGACGTTTTGCAGCTGTGGCGGTGGAGTACACTCGGGGGCGTTGAATTTCCTGCCAGAGATGGGGATGCCCATGCAACATATCGATCGGATTATCCGCTCTAAGAACGTCTTTACCTCGCAAGACGGCATCGATACCGCCCGTGAGCTGGCGATTGCCATCGCAGGCGACCGTATCGTCGCAGTCGGCAAGCCCGATGACGTGATCGCCGCCGCGCCTGCCGCCACGCCGGTTATCGACTACGGCGAGCAGTTTGTCTGCCCCGGTTTCCATGACGCTCATCTGCACTTCTTTCATACCTCGGTCGGTTCCTCGCCGTATATGCTCATGGATGGGGGCACGTCCGAGGTGGCGCTGGTACAGCACGTGCTCGAGTTTTCCCAGGATCTGCCCGACGACGCTTGGGTTGTGACGCAGGGCTGGCGCGACTACCGTTGGGACCCGCCCGAGCATCCTACCAAGGCGTCGCTCGATGCGGTATTTCCCGATCGTCCCTGCGTTATGTACTCGGGCGACGGCCACACGCTGTGGCTCAACAGTCGCGCTCTCGAGGCGCTCGGCGTCACGCGCGATAGCGAGCCGCCAGCGGGCGGCAGCTACGACAAGGACGCAAACGGTGAGCTCACGGGCATTGCTCACGAGGCGGCCGCCATGCAGCTGTTGCCGCGCTGCCTAGAGTGGCTGGGCGAAGATCGCATCGCAAGCGCTTACGCCGATCAAATGAGGCGCATGGCCGAGCAGGGCATCACCTCGATCTGCGACATGTCGCTCATGCCCATGCCGGGCTGCGATTTTATCCGCGACGACGTCTACGACAAACTGCAGACAGCCGGCAAGCTGGGCATTCGTGCCCATCTGTTCCCCACGCTGCTGGATGACCAGTCGCGTCTAGAAGAGCTGCAGGCACGTTACGCGAACAACGCACTGCTTTCGGCCCCGGGCTTTAAGCAGTTCTTTGACGGCGTGTCGAGCGAACATACGGCATATCTCACCGAGCCCTATACCAATCCGCGCTTCCCGGGCGATCAAGGCCGTCTGACGGTTTCCGCCGAGCGCATGCGCAAGCTGGTTCTGGCGGCTGCGGAGCGCGGCCGCGCCGTGCGCATCCACGTTATCGGCGACGGTGCGATTCATGCCGCGCTGGATATCTTCGAGGAAGCCGCCGGTCTGTACGGCCTGCCCCAGCACGGCCACAACACGCTCGAGCACCTGGAGAACCTCCTGCCCGAGGACATTGACCGCCTGCGCAAGCTCAACGTGATCGCCTCGAGCCAGCCCTGCCACATTACGCTCGACCCGGGTGGACCGGAGCGCGATTTGGGCTTGGAGCGCAGCCGCATCATGTGGCCGTTCGCAACCTATAAGCAGCGCGGCATTCGCCAAGCCTTCGGTACCGACAGCCCCATCACGCCCGTCACCAGCATGGACGTGCTCTACACGGCTATCACGCGCCAGGACCCCAAAAGCCACTGGCCCGAGGGCGGCTGGTTGCCGAGCGAGCGCATCGACGCGGCAACGGCTTTGCGCAACTACACCTTGGGCAGCGCCTATGCAGCAGGCGACGAGCAAAACCTCGGCAGCTTGGAGCCCGGCAAGTATGCTGACCTGGTGGTCTTGGATCAAAACCCGCTCACCGTTGACCCCCAAGAGCTGCAAGCCACCAACGTTCAGGCCACCTACCTGGCAGGTAACGTAATCTACGAGCGCTGATGCTCATGCCGTGTCGTTAAACGCGGCCCGGGCGACTTATTTTGGGATGGCGCTCGAGCCACGTCTGCATATCGGTGGGGACTCGTTATGAGCGTCCCTGCTCTGCCGGATTTGTGCGTGGGGTGGAGGCGCTGCTGCCCCGCGCGTTCAAATTGGACATTTGCAATGCTGCCTCATGGTGTTTGCATACTTCCCATTACAGATTGCATAAAAAGGTTGGGATGTTCTTTCTGGCCCTGATGTACCCCCGCCTGGGCCGTGCAAAAAACGGAGTATTCAGCACTGCGAGCTCTGCCGGCGCCGTTGCGGTCGGGTAATGTCATGGGGATTGACGTCATTTTGGCGTCCGGGCAGGCACGAGGCATGCCTTTATGCCCTGATGGGGTCTACCTGCCGACCCAAATCGCCGGTCGAAGGCGTCCTTGGGACCAATAAGATGTGTCTGGCGCGTATACAGCCATCCTGGTCTGCTGAATACTCCCAAAAATGCACGGCGCTCCCCAGGGGACCCGTGCGTGCAGCGAAAGCCATGCCCATGTTCCTATCCGCATCGCCATTTTGCTGCACTGACGTTTCTGAATGCCGCGCCCGAACTAGTTAACTTGGCTCCCGTGTGGCGCCGGAGGGGCGGGATATAAGGTTTATCGCGAGTTCCACACGAGCCGAAGGCCACGTAATGTGGCCTTCGTGCGAGCAGGACTGCCCGAGCAGGAAACCTTATGCCCCGCCCCTCCGGCGCCACACGGGAGCTGCGCACAAGTTATCCCCCTGGCATTCAGAAAATCTAAGTGCCAAAAAATAAGATTTTTTGACTCTGTGTTGTATAACCCGCCATTCGTGGGTACCATTCAACGCGTACGCAAACAAATAGGGTTAATTCGCGTGGCATAACCACGCGGCCCAAAAAGGAGGAGACAAGCATGTCGTCTTTGAAACCGCTTGCAGATCGTGTTCTGGTCAAGCCCGACGAGGCCGAGCAGAAGACCGCTTCTGGTCTGTATATCGCCAGCAACGCTCAGGAGAAGCCGCAGCGCGGCACCATCGTTGCCGTTGGCGCTGGCAAGGTCAACGACAAGGGTGAGCGCATCCCCATGGACGTCAAGGAAGGCGACGTTGTCATCTACGGCAAGTTCGGTGGCAACGAGGTCAAGGTCGACGGCGAGAAGTATCTGCTGATGCGCGCCGACGACATCTACGCCGTCGTCGAGGCCTAGTCTCATCAGGCTCTCTGATTCGTCTTTGAACGCGGTCGCCGCATAGGACTCGGAAGCGGCGACGTGAGTCACATTTCTTTTGGAGGATTACCTACCATGGCAAAGAACATTACGTTCAATACCGATGCCCGCGCTAAGCTCGCCAAGGGCGTCAACACTCTGGCCGATGCCGTTACCGTCACCATGGGCCCCAAGGGCCGCTATGTCGCCCTGCAGCGCACGTTCGGTGCCCCGACCATCACCAACGACGGCGTTTCCGTCGCCAAGGAGATCGAGCTCGAGGACAACATCGAGAACATGGGCGCCCAGCTGGTGAAGGAGGTCGCCACCAAGACCAACGACACCGTGGGTGACGGCACCACCACCGCAACCCTGCTCGCTCAGGCCATCGTTAACGACGGCCTGCGCAACGTCGCCGCTGGCGCCAACCCGCTGGCCATCCGTCGCGGCATCGACAAGGCCGTTAACGCCGCCGTCGCCGAGATGAAGAAGCAGGCCAAGCCGGTCGAGACCAAGGAGCAGATTGCTTCCGTCGGTACCATCTCCGCCGGTGACCCCGAGGTCGGCGAGAAGATCGCCGAGGCCATGGAAGTCGTGGGCAAGGACGGCGTCATCACCGTCGAGGATTCCCAGACGTTCGACATCACCATCGACACCGTCGAGGGCATGCAGTTCGATAAGGGCTACGTCTCCGCTTACTTCGTCACGGACAACGACCGCATGGAGGCCGTGATGAAGGATCCGTACATCCTCATCACCGACCAGAAGATCTCCAGCGTCCAGGACATCATGCCTGTTCTCGAGGCTGTCCAGCGCGCTGGCCGTGGCCTGCTCATCATCGCTGAGGACATCGACGGCGAGGCTCTGCCCACCCTCGTCCTCAACAAGATCCGCGGCGCCCTCAACGTCTGCGCCGTCAAGGCTCCGGGCTACGGCGATCGCCGCAAGCGCATTCTCGAGGACATCGCCGTCCTCACCGGTGGTCAGGCTGCTCTGGACGAGCTGGGCGTGAAGGTCGCTGACATCACCGCCGATATGCTCGGTACCGCTAAGTCCGTCACCATCTCCAAGGACAACACCGTCATCGTCGGCGGCGCTGGCTCCAAGGAGGCCATCGACGCCCGTATTGCTCAGATCAAGGGCGAGATGGAGAACACCACCTCTGACTTCGACCGCGAGAAGCTCCAGGAGCGCCTGGCCAAGCTCTCCGGTGGCGTTGCCGTCATCAAGGTCGGCGCTGCCACCGAGTCCGAGCTCAAGGAGATCAAGCACCGCGTCGAGGACGCCCTGCAGGCAACCCGCGCTGCTGTCGAGGAGGGCATTGTCGCTGGCGGCGGCGTCGCCTTCATGGACGCTGTGCCTGCGCTCGATGCAGTCGAGATCGACGACCCCGAGGAGAAGATCGGCGTCGACATCGTCAAGAAGGCTCTGACCGCTCCGGTCGCAACCATTGCCAAGAACGCTGGCTTTGAGGGCGCTGTCGTGGTCGACAAGGTCGCCGAGCTGCCCGCTGGCCAGGGTCTCAACTCTGCCAGCGGCGAGTGGGGCGACATGATTGAGATGGGCGTCCTCGACCCCGTCAAGGTCAGCCGCGTCACCCTGCAGAACGCTGCTTCTGTCGCCAGCCTGATCCTCATCACCGAGGCCACGGTTTCCGATGTGCCCAAGAACACTCAGCTTGAGGATGCTATCGCTGCTGCTACCGCTGGTCAGCAGGGCGGCGGTATGTACTAAGGCCGACAAGGTCTAGAACTCCCACCGGGAATCCCGGGGGCGTGACGGGGTTTCTCTCCGGAACGTCCTCGGACATGCAAAGAGGCTCCGCATCGCGCTTCGCGCTGCGGAGCCTCTTTGCGTCCTGCGGAATGTTCCGGAGAGAAACCCCGTCACGCCCCCCGGATCCCCTGCGTTTACGGCCTTGAAGTCGGCTCGCGGAGAAGGACGTGGTTGTTGGGGATACGTATCCCGGACGCTGTTTCGCGCTTTGCGCGAAAAGCGCGTTACTTTGGGGAGGGTGGGGAACGTGGTTGTTGCGGCAACTGAACCCCACCATAAATTACCCTTGGCATACTTGCGCGAAAGCCTGCTCGTGCTAGACTTGGAATTGCTGTTTCAGGGCGGGGTGAAATTCCCCACTGGCGGTAAATCGGACGGTGCCAGAGGGGCGCCGTGGCGCAGGCGAGGTGCCTGCGTCCGAGCCGATGAGTCCGCGACCCGTGCGTGCGTTGGTTCGCATGCCGGCTGAACTGGTGAGACCCCAGTACCAACGGTTAGAGTCCGGATGAAAGAGGCAGGTGATCTTATGTCTGAACAGTCGCAGCATATCCATTTTGAGAACACGAATAGGTGGAGCACCAAACAGCTCGTTACCATGGCGCTGATGTGCGCCTTGGGCGCCCTGTTTATGTACGTGCAGCTGCCCATCCTTCCTTCGGCGCCGTTTTTGACCTACGACCCGTCGCTGGTGCCGGCGATGGTGTGCGGGTTTGCGTATGGTCCCGGCGCCGGTACTGCTGTTGCCGCTATGGCTATCGTTATTCACGCGCTCACCACGGGTGACTGGGTCGGTGCGCTTATGAACCTGGTTGCCACGCTGGGCTACATTCTGCCCGCGGCTATCGTCTACCAGAAGATGCATACCTATAAGGGTGCCGTGATTGGCCTGGTGTTCGGCGTCATTGCCGCTACGGCACTGTCTATGGTTGCAAACCTTACCATTGGCGTATGGTTCTGGTATGGCTCGGTCGATGCGATCGCTCCGCTCATGGTTCCTGCCGTGCTGCCGTTCAACCTTATCAAGACCGTGTTCAACTCGGTGCTCACGCTTGCAGTGTACAAGGCGGTCTCCAACCTCATCACGCCTAAAAAGAACCAGGTCAAAGGCCGCGCATGATTGATTGTCGAGGCGTTTCCTTTAGCTATGACGGTGTTACGCCGGCGCTCGACGGTATCGATCTGAACATCGAGGATGGCGAGTTTTTCTGCATCCTCGGCGGCAATGGGTCGGGCAAGTCGACGTTTGCCAAGCATCTGAATGCGCTGCTGCAGCCCGATGCAGGCACGGTGCGTATCAACGGCATGGATGCATCCGATCCCGAGTTGGTCTACGACATTCGTTCGACCGCGGGCATGGTGTTCCAGAATCCCGACGACCAGATTGTGGCGACGCTTGTCGAGGACGATGTTGCGTTTGGTCCCGAGAACTTAGGGGTCGAATCGGCGCAAATTGCGCAGCGCGTACGCGAGGCGCTGAAGGGTGTGGGCCTGGTGGGCTTTGAGCGCCACGAGACCCATGCACTTTCGGGCGGCCAAAAGCAGCGCGTGGCGCTTGCCGGCGTGCTCGCCATGGAACCGCGCGTGCTCATATTGGACGAGGCTTCCTCGATGCTCGATCCGCGTGGACGTAAGGGCCTCATGAAGGTTTGCCGCGCGTTGCACGATCGCGGCATGACCATCGTGATGATTACGCACTTTATGGAAGAGGCCGCCGAGGCCGATCGTGTCGCGGTGTTTCGGGCGGGGCGCGTTGCCATGCTCGGTGCGCCCGAGGAAATCTTGACGCGGGCGGACGAACTTGCCCAGCTCAACCTGGATATGCCGGCGTCGTGCTGTCTAGGTAGGGCACTCCGCGCGAAGGGCGTACCCGTTTGCGCGCAGGTGCGTGAGGCGGATATGGTCGCCGAGATTGCACAGGTTTATGCTGAGCGGAGCGGGGCGGACGTCGCTGGGCGGCCCTCCGCATCCGATTCTCGTGTGCTTGACCATGCATCCTCTGCGGCCGATGGGATGGTCGCGTCGGAACCCGTCATCGAGATTTCGCACCTCTCGCATAGTTGGTCGCTGAGCGCCCGCGAGCGCCGCCGATGGCGCAAGCGCTCGACCACTGTGGGCGCATCGGGCAAACAGGCTCTTTGGGGCAACGATCCAAACAGCCCCTGGGCGCTACGTGATGTTTCGCTGACGGTGCGTCGCGGCGAGTTTCTGGGCCTGGCGGGTCATACCGGCTCGGGTAAATCAACGCTGGTTCAGCATCTCAACGGGCTGATTCGTCCACAGGAGGGGAGCGTTTGCGCACTGGGGCTCGACCTATCAAGCAAGAAAGGCGCCGCCGCGGTTAAGGCCAAGGTCGGCGTGGTGTTTCAGTATCCCGAGCGCCAGCTATTTGCCGAGACCGTGGCGCAGGACGTGGCGTTTGGCCCGCGCAACCTTGGCCTGCCGCAAGACGAGGTTGTTCGCCGTGTCGCAACATCGCTTGCGCGCGTGGGCCTCGACCTTGCCGCGATAGGCGACAAGAGCCCCTTTGAGCTTTCGGGCGGTCAGCAGCGCCGCGTGGCGTTTGCCGGCGTGCTCGCCATGGAGCCCGAGGTCCTGGTGCTCGACGAGCCCATCGCGGGGCTCGATCCGGCTGCGCGCAGGGATTTCCTGGCGCTCATCGATCGGCTCCATCGTGAGGGCCTGACCGTTGTCATGGTTTCGCACAGCATGGATGACCTGGCAAATTGTTGTGACCGTATCGTTGTGATGAACGAGGGCGCGGTGTTTGCCGATGGAACGCCCGCACAGGTTTTTGCGCACGCGAACGAGCTCAAATCGATCGGTTTGGGCGTTCCCGCTGCGCAGCGCATGGCATTGTCGCTCGTGCAAGCCGGTGTGCCGCTCCGCTGCGACAAGCTTTATACGGTTGAGGCGCTGGCCGACGAGTTGGCCGGCATGCTGCTAGGCTGCGCGGACGGACCTTTGAGGGCGTCGCGTCAGGCTGGTTCAAAGATGGCCACGCAAGAGGAGGGCTGCTAATGGAGGCATTCTCATTTGGCAGCTACTATCCGGGGGAAAGCGCGCTGCATCGCCTGGATCCGCGCACTAAGTTGCTCCTAGGTTTCGCATTTCTGATCACTGCGCTCACCGTCGGCAGCTTCCGCGGGCTGGTTCCGATCGCAATTTTTGTCGTGCTGGTCTATGTCGCGGCCCGGGTTCCGTTGCGTCGGGTCCTATCGTCGATGGCACCACTGCTGGCGATTGTCGTGGTGGTCGCGGTGCTCAACCTGTTTTCCGATCAGAGTGGCCGCATTCTGTGGCAGTTTGGCTTTTTGCAGGTGAGCGAGGGCTCGCTGCGTTCTGCGACGTTTATGGCGTGCCGCCTGACGATGATGATGGCCGGCATGAGCGCCATTACGCTCACCACGCCGACGCTCGACCTCACCGCGGGTTTTGAGCGCCTGCTCGCACCATTCGCGCGCGTGGGGCTTCCGGCGCACGAGCTCGGCATGATTATGGGTATCGCACTGCGGTTTATGCCACAATTTGCCACCGAGATGAAACAGACGGCCGATGCACAGGCAAGCCGTGGCGCGCGCGTGACGGGCGGTCCGCTCGGTGGCGTGCGCATGCTCGGCAGTGTGGCGATTCCGCTGTTTACTGGCGTGTTCCGTCATGCCGAGACGCTTTCGGCCGCCATGGATGCGCGCTGCTATCACGGCGAGCGGGGACGCACGCGTCTGCATGCGCTTACGTTTGGCCGCGGGGATGCACTGGCCGCGGTGGCGATGGCGCTGCTGGTGGCATGCGTTGTCGTTATCAATCTTCAACTCGTCTAAGCTCGATTCGAGCGCAAGAAAGGGGTCTCTATGACCGACATCGATCGCACGGCTCAGCTCGAGCGCGTCTGCTCGTATCTCAGACGCATTCCGGCGTGGTATCTTGCCACGACCGATGCAAACGACGGGCATCAGCCCCGCGTGAGGCCGTTTTCGTTTGCCATGGTCGATAACGACAAGCTGTGGTTTTGCACGTCGCGCGACAAGGACGTGTGGGCGGAGTTGAGCAAGAATCCCAAGTTTGAGGTATCGGGCTGGAAGCCGGGGGAGTGCTGGATCGTGTTAACTGGCGAGGCCGCACTCGAGGACGATGCATTCGTGAGTGACAAGGTGCGCCAGACGGGCTTTAAGCACATGGTGGGCATTGGCGAGCAACACGATAGTGCCAACGATGGCCGCCTTGCGTTCTTCTCGGTCCGCAACATCGCCGCGCGGTTCTGCGATATCGACGGCAGCGAAGAGCTCCTCGAGCTTTAATTTCCCAAATTAGCTGCCCATTCCAAAAAGACTGGTCAGATGACAGGAGGAAACGTGGACGGATTGAATACGGTGCTGGAGTATCTGACGTCGGTGCCGGCGTGGTACCTAGCGACGAGCATGGACGGGCAGCCGCATGTGCGTCCGTTCTCGTTTGCGCAGATTCAGGACGGCAAACTGTGGTTTGTAACGGCGCGCACCAAAGATGTGTGGCAAGAGCTGCTGCAAAACCAGCGCTTTGAGGCCACGAGTTGGTGGCCGGGCCATGGTTGGTTGATCCTGCGCGGACGTGCGGGTCTGGACGACCGGGCTTCGGATGAAATGCGCGAGGCCGGGTGGAAGCATCTTGAGCGCTTGAGCGAGCACTATGAGGGGCCTAACGATCCCACGCTTGTCTTCTTTAGCGTCGAGGACCCCGAGGCTTTTATCTGCAATCACGACGAATGGGTTCCGGTCGAGCTCTAGGCTGCTCTGGGCGACCCTTAAGTTTGGTATTCCGTATAAGGTGGGCTCCGCATTGGCCAGCAGTATGATGCGCTGCGGCTAATGCAGAGCTCGCTTATTTTTTGTCAATTCTTTCAAGCGAATGTGTCGGGTATGTTTCAATGCATGAAGACACAAATTATTTGCGTAAATATGCATTCTCGGGTGCTAAAGTTTCAACCTACCTCATAACGACGGCTGCGGAATGCGCAACGACGCATAAGACCGCAGACAAGGAGTCCGATATGTCTTTAAAGGTTGGAATCGTCGGCGCGGCTGGATATGCCGGCGCCGAGCTTATTCGCCTCGTGCTCGGCCATCCCGAGTTTGAACTTGTTGCCATTACGTCCAACGCCGATGCCGGCCAGCTGCTGTCCGCGGTGTATCCGAGCTTTGCTGGCGTGAGCGATCTGGTTTTCACCACGCATGACGCCCCTGAACTCAAGAGCTGCGATGCGGTATTTCTCGCCGTGCCGCACACGGCTGCCATGGCACAGGTGCCCGCTCTGCTTGCGTCGGGTGTCTCTTGCTTTGATCTTTCGGCCGATTACCGTCTGAGCGACGCGTCCGTCTTTGAGACATGGTATGCCGCCGAGCACACGAGCCCCGAGTTGCTTAAAACACGTGCCTTCGGTCTGCCCGAGTTGTTCTGCCAGGACTTAGAGACCGCTGCATCCGACCACGCCGACGGCAAGCCCGTACTGGTCGCCTGCGCCGGTTGCTATCCCACCGCAACGAGTCTTGCTGCCGCGCCTGCCGTGCGTGCGGGCTGGGTGGCCCAGAGCGGCCCCGTAGTCGTCGACGCCATCAGTGGCGTGACGGGTGCCGGTAAGTCGTGCAACACCCGCACCCATTTTTGCAGCGCGGACGAGAATCTGGAGGCCTATGGCGTAGGAAAACATCGCCATACGCCAGAAATCGAGCAAATTCTGGGCCTTACCGATCGCGTCGTCTTTACTCCGCACCTGGCACCGCTCAAGCGCGGCCTGCTCTCTACGGTGACGCTGCCGCTCGCAACGCAGGCTCTCGAAGCGCTGACTCTTGAGGATGCCGTCGACCATTACAAGAAGTTCTACGCCGGTCGTACCTTTGTGCGCGTGCTCGATGCCGGCCAGCAGCCCAAGACGGCTTCGGTTGTCGGTACCAATGCCGCCCAGATCGGCCTTGCGCTCAACAAGCGTGCGGGCGTGCTGGTGGCGACGGGCGCCATCGACAATTTGTGCAAGGGCGCTGCGGGCCAGGCGGTCCAGTGCGCCAACATCGTCTTTGGTTTTGACGAGCGACGAGGCTTGCCCACAGTGGCGTGCCCGGTGTAGCACATTCGATTATTAACGATTTGGTAGTCGGGTATCGAGTTTGGCGCCACTTTTAAGCTGGTCTCATGATTGTGGCTGGCATGGCGCACCAACCGATGCCCATTTTTTGTTTGACATAAGGAGTCGTAAAGACGATGAATGCTGAGCAGTTCGATATCAAGATTCGTGCCGTAGAGGGCGGCGTAACGGCGGCAGCCGGCTTTAAGGCGGCGGGCATCCATGCCGGATTCCGCAAGAATCCCGAGCGCCTGGATTACGCGCTCGTTGTGCCCGATAAACCCTGTCCCGGGGCCGGCGTGTTTACGACTAACCGCTTTTGTGCGGCGCCCGTGCAGGTGAGCCGTGCCAACCTGGGCGGTACGGACAAGGGCTATGGCATCATCGCCGGTGTTTCAATCAACTCCGGCAACGCGAACGCCGCCACGGGCGAGACCGGCCTTGCCTGTGCGCGTGAGACGTGCAATATCGCCTCGCAGGTCATTGGCTGTGAACCCCAACAGATTTTAGTTGCCTCCACGGGCGTGATCGGACAGATTCTGCCGATCGACACGTTTGAGACGGCAATTCCGTCCGCCTACGAGGCACTCTCTGCCCATGGCGGCGCCGATGCAGCCCGTGCCATCATGACGACCGATACGCATTCCAAGGAGTATGCCGTTCGCTACAGCAGCGAGGCCGCGGGGCACGCAGGCAATACCTATACGGTGGGCGGCATGTGCAAGGGATCGGGCATGATCATGCCCAATATGGCCACCATGATCGCGGTCATTACTACCGATGCCCCCGTCGAGTCGGCGGCGCTCCACACCCTACTGCTCTCGACCGTTACACAGACCTTTAATAAAGTGACGGTCGATTCCGATACCTCGACCAACGACACCTGTATCATGCTGGCTTCTGGCGCTGCCGCCGCGGATGCCGAGGCCATCGTCGAGGGCACTGACGCCTTTGACGAGCTGGCCTTTGCCGTGCACGAGGTGTGCGAGAGCCTGGCGCGTAACATCGCGGCCGATGGCGAGGGCGCGTCAAAGCTCGTGACGGTTAACGTCACCGGCGCCGCCAACGACGAGGAAGCCGATATCGCCGCCCGTGCCGTCGCCAATTCGCCGCTCGTCAAGACCTGCATCGCTGGCCACGACTGCAATTGGGGTCGCGTTGCCATGGCGCTCGGCAAGTGCGGCGTAAAGTTTAATCAGGAAGACGTTTCCATCGACATGATGGGCATGCCCGTCTGCCGCGATGGCCTGACTGTTCCTTTTGACGAGGACGAGGCCCTGCGACGTTTTGAGGCGCCCGAGATCGTGATTTCGGCCGACCTGGGCGCAGGCGACGCGGCAACGACCGTGTGGACCTGTGACCTCACGCACGAGTACATCTCAATCAATGGTGACTACCGCTCCTAGACTCCAGGCACGCTGCGCATCTCGCCGCGATTGCGGGCAGCGGAGCACAGCGCGATAACGATACGAAAGACGAGGCAGATTATGAAATTCGCACGCGATTGTCGTTCGAGCGAATCCAACGAAGCAACTGCGCAGCTGCTGTTCGAAGCGCTGCCGTGGATTAAAAACCTGACCGGCAAGACGGTCGTTATCAAGTATGGCGGGGCCGCCATGGTAGACGAGCAACTACGTCGCGACGTGATGAGCGACATCGTTTTGCTCAAGATTATCGGCATGCGCCCCGTCATCGTGCATGGCGGTGGTAAAGCCATCAACGAGGCGCTGAGCCATTACGATATGCCCGTCGAGTTTAAGAACGGTCAGCGCGTGACCACGCCGGCGACCATGGATATCGTGCGCGAGGTGCTGGGCGGCAAGGTTAACCAAGAGCTGGTGGCGGCAATCAACCACCACGGTAACTTGGCCGTGGGCGTATCGGGCAGCGACGCCGGCACGCTCATCGCCGAGCCGCTCGACCCCGAGCTCGGACGCGTGGGCAAAGTGACGCATGTCAACACCGACTACATCGAGAACTTGCTCGATAGCGAGTATATTCCCGTCATCGCTACCGTCGCGGCGGGGGAGGACGGTGGCTTCTTCAATATCAACGCCGACACCGCCGCCGGTGCCGTTGCGGCGGCGCTCCACGCGCACAAGGCAATCTTTTTGACCGACGTCGACGGCCTGTACAAGGACTTTAGCGATAAAGACTCGCTCATCTCCAACCTAACGCTCGACGAGGTTAATGAGATGCTCTACGGTGGCGAGGTCGATAAGGGCATGATTCCCAAACTGCGCGCAGCCGTCGATGCGCTTGTCGGCGGCGTATTTCGCGCTCACATCATTAACGGTACCACGCCGCATTCGCTGCTCCTGGAGCTGCTGACCGATGCCGGCGTCGGCACCGTGATCCACTCTACCGAGACGGCCTACGTATTTGATACGCACCCGCACCCGCTTTCGACCTTTGCGGCGCGCCTGACCGAGAACCTCGACGAGGTCGAGAAGCTCCAGACGGTCTAGCTGGTTAGAAATCGTCACACCGTTACACCCACAGTCCGCGCCACCTGGCGCTTAACGAAAGGCATCTCATGTCACTTGCAGCTCAACAATCGCTCGAATCCCACTACGTTATGCAAACCTTTGGCCGCTCGCCGGTCGAGTTTGTCGAGGGCCACGGCATGAAGCTCACCGGCGACGACGGTCGCGAATATCTCGACTTTCTTGCAGGTATTGGCGTATGCAGCCTAGGCCACGGCAACCCGGCGGTGCTCTCGGCGCTCGAGGCCCAGGCCAAGAAGCTCCTTCATGTCTCCAACTACTTCTACATTGAGCAGCGCGGCCAGGTCGCGGCGTTGCTGTCCAAGCTCGCCAACGACGATGCGGACGGTGCGCGCGTGCTTGCCGACGCGATTGCCGCTGGCGACGAGACCACGGCGGCGGCGCTTGGCGCTCCGGCTGCGGGCGAGCAGGTGTGGGAGACGTTCTTTGCCAATTCCGGTGCCGAGGCCAACGAGGGCTCTATGAAGCTCGCGCGTCTGTATGCCAAACGTGCCGGCAACGGTGGCAACACCATCGTGTGTATGCGCGGCGGATTTCATGGTCGTACGCTCGAGACCATTGCCGCGACCATGCAGGATTGGCTGCAGGACAGTTTCCGCCCGCTGCCGGGTGGCTTTGTGGCATGCACACCCAACGATGTAGATGAACTGCACGCAATCTTTAAGCAGTTGGGAAGCGAGATTTGCGCTGTGATGCTCGAGCCGATCCAGGGCGAAAGCGGTGTGCATCCCATGACCGAGGAGTTTATGGCTGCGGCGCGCGACTTGGCACACGAGGTGGGTGCCGTGCTTATCGCCGACGAGGTCCAGTGTGGTATTTTCCGCTCCGGCAAGCCGTTTGCGTTCCAGACTTATGGTGTGGAGCCCGATATCATGAGTCTTGCCAAGGGCATCGCCGACGGCGTGCCCATGGGTGCCGTGGTGGCAAAGAAGGAAATCGCTGACATCTTTAAGCCCGGCGACCATGGTTCGACCTTCGGCGGCAGCTGCTTGGCCATCGCGGCGTGTGCCGCGACGCTCTCCGCGCTTGTGCGCGGTGACTACGCAGACCATGCCGCCAAGGTGGGTGCCTATATGGAGGCAAGGCTCGCCAAGCTGCCGCATGTTACCGAGGTGCGTGGTCGCGGCCTAATGCTCGGCTGCGATTTGGACGATGCTGCGGGTGATGCGCACGACGTTGTGGCTCGCGCATTGGTGGCTGGTACCGTGATTAACGCTACAGGTGCACATACACTGCGCTTCTTGCCGCCGCTCGTGTGCGAGGAAGCCGATGTGGACAGCCTAATCGAGATCCTGGCGGGTGTTTTAGCTTAGCGCCATCAGACATAGCAGTTTGAAGCGGGTTCCAGACCGTCACGTGCCGTTTGGCGCACGATTGGGCAAACTGGAGCCCGTTTTGCTATCGATTTGCCATGGCTGGGATAGGCCGTGTGCAAAAAAAAGAAAGGCCCCCATCGCTGGGAGCCTTTTCAATCAAGTGGTGGGCGATGAGGGATGTCCGCGTGCGGCTGGCGCCGCCCGCGCCCCGCTCCTCGCGTGCTGCGCTGGAAAACGCTTCGCGTTTCCTCAGCTCCGCACCCTTGCGGGTTCGAATCCCTCTGCACTGGGCCCAAAAAAGAAAGGCCCCCATCGCTGGGAGCCTTTTCAATCAAGTGGTGGGCGATGAGGGATGTCCGCGTGCGGCTGGCGCCGCCCGCTTCCGCTTCGTCGCTCCGCTCCTCGCGTGCTGCGCTGGAAAACGCTTCGCGTTTCCTCAGCTCCGCACCCTTGCGGGTTCGAATCCCATGCACCGGGTGCAAACAAAAACGGTCCCCTTGCGAGGACCGTTTCCAATTCAGTGGTGGGCGATGAGGGATTCGAACCCCCAGCCTTGTGCGTGTAAAGCACCTGCGCTAACCGTTGCGCCAATCGCCCGCGGGAATTGAGTATAGCGGAAACCCTGCGGGGTTCACCGCTAATTCATAACGAAATCTAAGCGGCGACTTCGGTGCCCTTGTTCTCGTCGATAAAGAAGCGCTTGTACCAAATGAGGAACGTCAGCGTGGTATAGATCTTGCGCTGGTTGAGCGCGCGGCCCTCAAAGTGATCGTCGAGCAGCTTCATGAGCGCATCGGTGTCAAAGAAATCGGCAGCCCACGGTGCGGTGAAGTACTCCTTGACGTAGTCGTAGTATTTCTGCTCGCGCAGCCAGAACTTAACTGGCACCGGGAAGCCAACCTTCTTGCGTGTTGCCCACTCATCGGGCAGCGTGCGATTGGCGGCGTGGCGCAGGACAAGCTTGCAGCCCTCTTCGTTGACACGGTAGTTGGCGGGAATATGCTCGGCGAACTCCATGACCTTTTTGTCCAGGAACGGAACGCGGAGCTCCAGGGAGTGTGCCATGCACATCTTGTCTGCCTTGAGCAGAATGTCGCCCGGAAGCCACATGTTCATATCCAGATATTGCTTCTTAGAGAGCTCGCAGCAGTCGGGGACCTGCTTGTAGTACTCTGCGCACATTTCGGAGGCGTTCTTGCCGGTGTCGTAAGCTGGCTTGAGAACCTCGTCAACCTCGGACGGGTCGAACACCTTTGCCTGGCCCACGTACCAGCGCTCGGGGACCTCGGCGCACTTGGTCAGGAAGTTGTGACCCTTAAAGTAGGGGAGATGCTGAACGAGCGAGCCCAGGGCACGGCGCACGCCGAGCGGCACGCGCTTCTTGAAGGATCGCATCTCGGGGGTGTCCTCGTACCACTCGTAGCCGGCAAACAGCTCGTCAGCGCCCTCGCCCGAAAGGACGACGGTAACTTCCTCGGCGGCCATCTGTGCCAGATAGTACAGCGGTACGCTGGAGAGGTTCGATTGCGGCTCGTCCATGTGGTACTGGATATCGGGTAGCGCGTCGAAGAACTCGTCGGCGGTGATCATCTTGCGCACGTTCTTAATGCCAAGCTTGTCGGAAAGCTCGGCGGCGTAGTTGGTCTCGTTGAAGTTCTTGTAGTCAAAGCCGACGGAATACGTGGTGTCGGGCATGAGGCAGGCGGCAATGTAGCTGGAGTCGACGCCGCCGGAGAGGAACGAGCCAACTTTAACATCGGCGATGCGGTGCGCGGCAACGCTCTCGTGCACGACCTTGTCGCACTCGTCCACGTACTCCTCGAAGCTCTTGGAGTTGTCATCGGTAAAGTCGCAGCTCCAGTAGCGCTTGATATCCATAGTGTTGGTCGTAAGGTCGTACGTAAAGCAATGCGCGGGGGAAAGCTTGAACACGCCCTTAAAGAACGTCTCCTCCGTGGCAGGGAACTGCAGCGTGAGGTAGGGACGCAGCGCGTCGCGGTTGACGGCCTTCTCAAACTTGGGGTGGTCCAGGAAGCTCTTGATCTCGGAGCCAAACAGCAGCGAGCCGTCGGAGGCCCGGTAGTAATAGAACGGCTTGATGCCAAAGATGTCACGGGCGCCGAAGAGCTTGTTCCTGTTCTGGTCGTGAATCACGAACGCATACATGCCGCGCAGTCGGTTGACCAGGTCCTCGCCCCACTCCTCGTAGCCGTGCACCAGGACCTCGGTGTCGGCGTTGCAGTGGAAGACGTAGCCGGCAGCCTCGAGCTCGGCGCGAAGCTCCTGGAAGTTGTAGATCTCGCCGTTGAAGACGATGGTGACCTTGCCGTCATCGCTCGACATGGGCTGAGCGCCAGCCTCGGAAAGGTCGAGAATCGAAAGACGGCGGAAGCCGAGGGCGACGTTATCGACGATGTGCTGGCCACCCATATCCGGCCCGCGATGGATGATGCGATTCATCATGGCCGTGAGAACCAGCTCACTCTGTTCATCTGTACCGGTAAAACCGACAAAACCGCACATGCAAGATCCTTTCTGCTGACGGCTTAGGTGCGCTGCCGCAAGGTTTGCAGCAGTCGATATCAATCAATCCTTACTATCATGCCAATCTTTTGCTTCGTGATGGGGCATAAGCGCCGAGGGGACCGAAAAACCACGGCCCGCACGTTGGGTGAAGCGGCGGGCCGTGACTGCGACGATTGCTGTGTGGGAGAGCGCGAGAGGGGCTAGCGCTTGCCGCGCTTGGCAAGGCGGTGCTCTACCTTGGTGACGACGTGGATGAGCGGAATCGTCACAACCAGATAGTAGAGTGCGGCGCAAATGTAGGATGTGATGTTGCCCGTGGTGGTCGTGAGGTTTTTGGAGAACAGCATGAGTTCCATGACGCCGACGCTCGAAAACAGCGACGTGTCCTTGTAGAGCATGACAAACTCACTGGTCATCCCCGCATCACGCGCATTTGTAGGGCGGGGTTTTGTTATTTCGAATTAACCGTGCGCTGGTCCTTGCAAGTTTTTAGGGTGCTGAGACACTCGCAAGGTCAGGTGGCATATTAGGATGGTTGATAATACAGGGGCGCGGCCGGATTCATCTGGGACGGTTTTTGCTCTTTTAAGGTTAGGTTTAGCGAGAAAGGTCGTTATATGTCGGGTACGACGAAGGAGAAGCTGGCTTTGATGCGCTATGTGGAGCTGCTCGAGGCCGAGGCCCTTGTTGTTTCCAAGCCGGATACTCTTTGCGACCAGCGCATCGAGTTTGCGACCGACGACTCGCGCCAGGTGCGTCCGGGCACATTGTTTGTCTGCAAGGGCCGTGCGTTCAAGCCCGAGTATCTGGTCTCGGCGATTGCCGAAGGCGCCGTGGCGTACGTGTCCGAGGTTGATTACGACGTCGATATTCCCGCTGTGATCGTCAACGATATCCGCCGCACGCTCGCTGTGGTGGCGGACGCCTATTACGGTCATCCCTCGGGCAAGGTGAAGGTCTGCGCTTTTACGGGCACCAAGGGCAAGTCGACCTGCAGCTTTTATCTGCGTGGCATTCTTGCCAACGAGGCTAAGCTCACGGGCCGTCATCGACCAGCCCTCAACACGGGTATCGAGTTCGATGACGGTATCGAGGCCGGTCCTTCTAAGCTAACGACCCCCGAGTCCTTCCTTTTGCAGTCGCGTATCGCCCATGCCGCCGAGGCGGGCGCTCCGTGGCTGGTCATGGAGGCGTCGAGCCAGGGCCTCAAATACGAGCGTACGGGCAAGATTGACTTTGAAGTGGGCGCCTTTACCAATATCGGTGAGGACCATATCTCGCCGATCGAGCACCCCACGCTCGAGGATTACTTTGCCAGCAAGCTCAAGATTTTTTCGCAGAGCCGCTTTGCCGTGGTCAACCTCGATATGGACCACGTCGACCGCGTGCTCGAGGCGGCGTCCCACTGCGAGCGCACGGTGACGTTCTCGCTGACCGATGGACGCGCCGACGTGCGTGCGTTGGCCATTCGCAACGGCGATTGCGGCGTGATCGCCACGGTCCGCACGCCGCGCTTTACGCGTGACATCGTGATCCCCACGCCCGTCAAGTTCAACGTGTCCAATGCGCTTGCCGCTATTGCCTGCGCCGAGGCCCTCGGCATTTCCGAAGAGGGCATCGTCCATGGCTTTGAGGGCGTCTTTGTTCCCGGTCGCATGGAGCTCTATCCGTCTGCATCGGGCAAGATTTTGGGCGTCGTTGACTATGCGCACAACGGCATGAGCCTCGAGACGCTTTTGCGCGACCTGCGCGAGAACTATCCCGACCGCGAGCTGGCGGTTGTCTTTGGTGCAACGGGAGGCAAGGGTGTCGATCGCCGTACTACGATGGGTATCGCTGCCGGCAAGTACGCCGATCGCATCGTGATTACCGAGGATGACCCGGGCCCCGAGGACGTCGAGGACATCTGCGCCGAGATTGCGCGCAATGTCCAGGCGCAGGGAAACGATAGCTGGCAGATCGTGTGCGACCGCCCCGCCGCTATCGAGACGGCCGTGCGCGAGACCGACCGCCCCGCCGTGGTTATCGTGACTGGCAAGGGCGAGGAGGAGTGCATGCTGCGCAAGAACGGACCCGAGCCCTGCGAGCGTGATGGCTCGGTTCTCAAGCGCATCCTTGCGGCGTACGACGCCTAAGCGCCGCTGCCTTTAGGATGGCGTCTACGGATCCTCGACGCCCGATGATGCAGTGCCTCTCAAGCGTGTTCACCTTAGGGAAAACGCGGTACCAAGATTAAGTCTTTTCTACGTAATAAACGGAGTGACCATGTCCCACAACACCCTGCCGACCGTTGCCGAGCTTTCGGGCGAGATGCGCGAGCGCCTTGCCAAGGTCAAGTACGTCTTTACCGATCTGGACGCCACGATGCTCGCGCCCGGCTCGTGCGTGCTGCGCGACAACGACGGCAATCCCTCGACCAAGCTCGTCGAGGCCGTCGTGGCGCTTGCTCGCGCTGGCATCCAGGTAATTCCCACCTCGGGTCGCAACCGCACCATGATCCACGAAGATGCCCGCGTGCTCGGCCTCAACTCCTACATTGGCGAGATGGGTGGCCTGGTCATGTACGACCTCAAGGCCAACGACTGGGAGTATCTGACCGGCGACATGCCTTACGACTCCGCCTGCGGCCTTACGCCGCACCAGGTGATTGAGCAGACCGGCGTGTGCGAGAAGATTCTCGCTCGCTGGCCGCACAAGATCGAGTACCACAACGACATGTCGACTGGCTATAAGTACCGCGAGGTCACCGTCGGCATGCGCGGCGATATTCCCGATGACGAGGCGCAGGCCATCCTCGACGAGGCCGGCTGCGGTCTGGTCTGGGCCTGCAACGGCCACTTGACTCATCTGTCCAAGCCGACGACCCTCGAGCTCGATCGCGTCGAGGACGGTCGTGCCTTTAACATTAATCCGTCGGGTCTCGACAAGGGCGTGGCGGTCGCGCGTTTCTGCGAGCATCTGGGCATCGAGCGCGACGAGACGCTGGCACTCGGCGATTCCGAGTCTGATTTCTACATGGCCGACCACGTGGGCACGTTCTGCCTGGTCGAGAACGGTCTGACCAGCGCCGGCGCGTCCGAGTTTCTTGCGTCCTGCGATAACGCCTTTGTCACGCGTGGCAGGATCGTTGACGGCTGGGCGGCGACGGCGGAGCTGCTCGTCGCGGCCCGTTCATAGCGCAGTGCCGTTACGCTTGGCCATATCTTTTCGAGAGAGAATCTGGTGAGGTAATGTCCGATATCGAGAATCTGGCCGGTGATACGCGCCCCATCGGCGTGTTCGACTCGGGCCTGGGCGGCTTGACGGTTGCGCGCGCGATTGCGACGGCGCTTCCGCACGAGTCCGTCTACTACTTTGGCGATACCAAGCGCTGCCCTTACGGCACCCGCACCGAGGACGAGGTGCGCTCGTTTGCGCTACAGGCGGGGCGCTGGCTTTCGAGACACGACGTCAAGATCATGGTCATCGCCTGCAATACGGCGACGGCAGCGGCGCTTCGCCTGGCTCAGCAGGTGCTCGATGTCCCCGTGATTGGCGTAATCGCGCCGGGCGCGCGTGCCGCCATCAACAGCACCCGCACGCGCCGTGTGGGCGTGCTCGCCACCAACCTCACCATCCGCTCGGGCGCCTACACGCGCGCCATCCAGGACTTGGATGCCGGCGTGGACGTGTATGGCTGCCCTGCCTCGAGCTTTGTCGAGGTTGTCGAGCACGAGCTCGCCTCGGGCGCGCATCTGCAGGAGCAGTGGCTCGAGAACGAGGATATTTTTGATACGCCAGCCGTTCGCGCGCTGGTCAACGCCACAGTCGAGCCACTGCACGATCGTGGCATCGATACCGTGGTGCTCGGCTGTACGCACTTTCCGTTGCTGGTGGGCCCCATCCGTCATGCGTTGGGGCCCGGGGTGCGCGTGGTGAGCTCCGCCGAGGAGACCACCCGCGAGCTGACCGATATCCTCACGCGCCGTGAGCAGCTGGCGGGCAACACCGCCGAGCCGCAGCATCGCTTTGCCACCACGTCCGACAACATTGCCGAGTTTGCGGTGGCGGGCAGCTTTATCTTTGGCCAGCCGCTCAAAAGCATCGAGCATGTCGATATCGACGAACTCGGTTAGGCACGCAATGTCGCCGGAGTCTTCGCCACTCTTTTGCCGAAAGGATAGTTCCATGGAATATATGCAGGTCAACCGCGCCAACGGCCGCGCCGCAAACGAGCTGCGTCCCGTTAAGCTCACCCGCGGCGTCATGAAGCACGCCCACGGCTCGTGCCTGGCAGAGTTTGGCGACACGCGCGTGCTGTGCGCCGCCACCATCGAGGAGGGCGTTCCGGGCTGGCGCAAGGGCGCCAAGGCCGGTTGGGTAACGGCGGAATATGCGATGCTGCCGGCGTCGACCGGCAAGCGCTGCAAGCGCGAACATGCCAACCGCAAGGGCCGTTCCATGGAGATCGAGCGCTTGATCGGCCGCAGCCTGCGCACCGTCGTCAATATGAAGGCGCTCGGCGAGTACACCGTTACCGTTGACTGCGATGTGATCCAGGCCGATGGCGGCACGCGTACGGCGAGCATCACCGGCGCCTGGGTGGCGCTGCACGACGCCCTTGCCATGTGGGTCGAGGCGGGCAAGCTCGAGCGCATTCCGCTTACCGGTCAGGTTGCCGCTATTTCCATGGGCGTCGTCGACGGCAACACCCTGCTCGACTTGGATTATTCCGAGGACAGCCACGCCGAGGTCGACATGAACCTCGTCGCCACCGACTCCGGCGAGATGATCGAGCTCCAGGGTACCGGCGAGCAGGCGCCCTTCGACCGCAAGCGTCTCAACGCCCTGCTCGATCTGGGCGACAAGGGCATCGCCGAGCTCATCGAGCTTCAGCGTCAAGCCCTCGCCTAACCTGCCAAAAGGGGATGTTGATTTTGGCAGGTTTAATCTGCGAAAACGCCGAAGTATAAGACTGCCGTTGATTGAGAGGGGAGAGGCCGAGGCCCTCGTCGTCCTCTACACGGCATTGCTATAAGAGACAAGGAGGCCAGCTATGGCACTTGAGAAGATTGACATCGACACCCTCGACCCGGCGGCGACCATTGTTGTGGCCACGGGTAACGCCCATAAGCTCACCGAGATCGAGGCCATTTTGGGCAAGGTCATGCCCGAGGTGCGCTTTGTGGCGCTCGGCCAGCTGGGCGATTTTGAGGACCCCGAGGAAAACGGCACGACGTTTTTGGAGAACGCCATCATCAAGGCGCAGGCTGCGGTCGAGGAGACGGGCCTTATGGCCATCGCCGACGATTCCGGCTTGGTCGTCGATGCGCTGGACGGCGAGCCGGGTGTGTATAGCGCGCGTTATGCGGGCGTACACGGCGATGATGCCGCCAACAATGCCAAACTTCTCGTTAATCTGGAAGGCGTGGCAGACGAGGATCGCACCGCACGCTTTATGAGTGTCGTTGCGCTCATCGACCAAGACGGCCTGGTCACCTATGGCGAGGGCGCCTGCGAGGGCGTTATCGCACACGAGGGCCGCGGCGACCACGGCTTTGGCTACGACCCGCTGTTCCTGCCGGTCGATACGCCGGGCAAGACTATGGCCGAGCTCACAGCGGACGAGAAGAACGCCATCAGCCATCGTTTCCATGCACTCGAGCACCTGTCCGCCAAACTCACGGGCGAGGAGTAGGCCGTGCGTGCGGTGGTGCAGCGCGTGCTCAACGCCGGTGTGACGGTCGACGGCGAGTGCGTGGGCCGCATTGGGCGCGGCTATCTGGTATTGCTGGGCGTGGGCCATGGCGATACGCGTGCCGAGGCCGATAAACTATGGGGCAAGCTCCGCGGGCTGCGTATCAACGAGGACGAGAACGGCAAGACTAACTTGGCGCTTGCCGATGTCGACGGCGAGGTGCTCGTGGTGTCGCAGTTTACGCTGTTTGCCGATTGCCGCCACGGCCGTCGTCCGTCGTTTACGGATGCTGGCGCGCCCGATGTCGCCAACGAGCTTTATGAGTACTTTCTGACGCTCGTCGCCCAGGACGTCGACCACGTGGCGCACGGCATCTTTGGCGCCGACATGAAAGTCGACCTGGTCAACGACGGCCCGTTCACCATTGTCCTCGATACCGACAATCTGTAAGTAGCCTAATTAGCTACTTGCGTGGGGTTGTAACAGGGTGCTATAGTATTAGAGTTTTGTCTATCTTAGGGGTATTATCCCCTTTTTGAATTGCACCTTCTGGAGGCCCTGTTCATGGAAGAGATGGAAGTCAATTACGTCGACGACATCCACGAGAAGCTGACCGATATGGTGGGCGATCGCGTCAAGGTGAAGGCCAACATGGGCCGTACCCGCGTTGTCGAGCGCATGGGTACCATCAAGAGCGTCCACCCGGCTGTCTTTATCGTCGAGGTTGACGAGCGCCGCGGCCGCAAGTCGCGTCAGTCCTACCAGTACATCGACGTCCTTACCGGTCAGGTTGAACTGTTCGACCCCGAGAGCGGCGAGCACATCTTTACTCCGCTCGGCAACCAGCTCGAGGAGCATTAACGGTGACCGATCGGTCCCTCATCCTTACTGCGCCGGCAAAGATTAACCTCTACCTGGGGGTTCATACCGAGCGCGATACCCGCGGCTACCACAAAGTCGATTCCCTGATGGCAGCTGTCGGCCTAGCCGATACCGTGACGGTCACGCCGGCGCAGGCGTTGACCGTCCAGACGGTTCCGGCATCAGATTTTCCCATGCAAAAGAATACTGCCTACCGCACCGCCGTCGCCATGGCCGATCATTTCGGGCGCGAGGCAAATGTGTGCGTGACGATTGAGAAGCGCATCCCGCTGTGCGCCGGCCTGGGCGGCCCCTCGACGGATGCCGCGGCGGTTATCGTTGCCCTGGCTGAGCTGTGGGGCATCGACCGCACTGATCCTGCGCTGGATGAGATTGCGCGTGGCATCGGCGCCGACGTGCCGTTCTTTTTGCATACGAGCCCCGCATTCTACGTGGGTGGGGGAGACGTTCTGGCAACTGAGTACCCCGCGCTTCCTGTGACGCCCGTTGTGCTGGTCAAGCCGCGGGAGGCGAGCGTTTCTACAATTGAGGCCTATCGACGTTTTGACGAGGCCCCGGTGCCCGCGACTGCGCCCGGTGCCATTGCATCGGCTCTTAGCGTGAGTGATGCAAAGATGGCGTATTCGCTCATCCATAACAACTTGGGCGTCATTTCTGCTTTGATGGAGCCGCAGATCCAGGCGGTTCTCGACTGGCTGAGCGAACAGGAGGGAACCGTTGCCGTGGACGTGTGCGGGTCGGGTGCCTGCTCGTTTGCCATTTGCGACACCGCCGCCACGGCCGAAAGGCTTGTCGACGCCGCCCAGCAAAATGGCTGGTGGTCCTGCGCGACTGAGCTTATTCCCAACACGGTTCAAATCGACGCGCCAAAGAAATAAAAATTTCTCTAGCACGCAGCGAAAATCTTTGTTACTATAGTCGAGCTAACGGGTTGTGGCTCAGTTTGGTAGAGCACTGCGTTCGGGACGCAGGGGTCGCTGGTTCAAATCCAGTCAACCCGACCAGAGCATGAGGAGGGACCGCTTCTTGCGGTCCCTTTTTTTAGCTATTGTTGTGATACCGCGATACCCGCGGTATACTCATTCGAGCTTGTCTCGCTGTTTTGTGGAGGTCTACATGTTTGGACTGAGGGCTCCTGAGCTCATCATTATTCTCGTCGTTGTCCTGATTATCTTCGGGCCCAAGAACCTGCCGAAGCTCGGCAAGTCCCTCGGCTCTACCGTCAAGAATATCCGCGAGGGTATGGAGGGCGACGATAAGGACGAGACCAAGCAGGCCGAGGACGTTGTGGTCGAGGAGTCCGAGGAGGACAAGAAGATCGCAGAGCTCGAGGCCCAGCTCGCCGCCGCCAAGAAAAAGAAGGCAGAGGACGGCGACGCGGACGCAGAGTAGTCCCATCCCTTTGGGGTGAGCACCTGACCGGCTTGCCCGCAGGCTAGCCGGTCTTTTTCGTTATGTTGACAGTTGATTGTTACATCATAGTTGGGGAGATATCCGTATGGACGCAAGCCAGATCGTACTGACCGCTGAGGGCCGCCAGAAGCTCGTCGAGGAGCTCGCTTGGCGTGAGGGCGATTACGCCAAGGAGATCGTCGAGGACATCAAGGAAGCCCGCGCGTTTGGCGACCTTTCGGAGAACTCCGAGTACGATGCCGCCAAGGACAAGCAGGCTCAGAATGCTGCCCGCATTGCCGAGATTCAGGCTATTCTCGCCAACGCTCAGGTTGCTGCCACCACGGGCGATCTGACCGTCTCCATCGGTTCCACCGTTTCGCTGATTGATCCCAACGGTGAGGTCATGGAAGTCACGCTCGTCGGTACCACCGAGACCAACTCGCTCGAGCACAAGATCTCCAACGAGTCCCCGGTCGGCCACGCCATCATCGGCCACGGCGAGGGCGACTCCGTCGAGGTCGTTACGCCTTCCGGCAAGACACGCGTCTACACCATCGCCAAGATCGCACGCTAGACCACGGTCCCGCGTAAAGGTATGTTTTCGCTCCCTGGGACCGAATCCTGGGGAGCGTTTTAGTTTGAGGAGCTAACTTATGGCAGAGAACCAGAACGCCGCCGAGCAGGCATCGACGCTCAACGACGAGCGCGCCACGCGCCTGGCCAAGCGCGCCGCCCTGTTCGAGGCGGGCCAGAACCCCTATCCCGAGCACTCCGAGATCGAGGACTACGTTGCCGACATCGAGGCTAAGTATGCCGATCTTGCCGATGGCGAAGACACCGAGGACGTCGTGAAGATCGGCGGCCGCGTGGTCGCCAAGCGTGGTCAGGGCAAGATCATGTTCATCGTCGTGCGCGACGCAACGGCCGAGATTCAGCTGTTCTGCCGCATCAACGACATGGATGAGGCAGCCTGGAATACGCTCAAGGCCCTCGACCTTGGCGATATCCTGGGTGTGACCGGTGTGGTTGTGCGTACTCAGCGCGGCCAGCTCTCCGTCGCCCCTAAGAGCGCGACCCTGCTCTCCAAGGCCGTTCGCCCGCTGCCCGAGAAGTTCCACGGTCTCTCCGACAAGGAGACCCGCTATCGTCAGCGCTATGTCGACCTGATCGCCAACGACGATGTCCGCGAGACCTTCCGCAAGCGCTCGCAGATCCTCTCCACCTTCCGTCGCTTTATGGAGTCCGACGGCTACATGGAGGTCGAGACCCCCATCCTGCAGACCATTCAGGGTGGCGCTACGGCTAAGCCGTTCATCACGCACTTTAACGCTCTCGATCAGGAGTGCTACCTGCGCATTGCTACCGAGCTGCACCTCAAGCGCTGCATCGTCGGTGGCTTTGAGCGCGTCTTCGAGATCGGTCGTATCTTCCGTAACGAGGGCATGGACCTCACCCACAACCCCGAGTTCACCACGATGGAGGCCTACCGTGCCTTCTCCGATCTCGAGGGTATGAAGGCGCTCGCCCAGGGCGTCATCAAGGCTGCCAACAAGGCCATCGGCAACCCCGAGGTCATCGAGTACCAGGGTCAGACCATCGATCTTTCCGGTGAGTGGGCAAGCCGCCCCATGACTGATATTGTCTCTGACGTGCTCGGCAAGAAGGTCACCATCGACACGCCTGTCGAGGAGCTTGCTGCCGCCGCGCGCGAGAAGGGCCTGGAGATCAAGCCCGAGTGGACTGCCGGCAAGATCATCGCCGAGATTTACGATGAGCTGGGCGAGGACACCATCGTCAACCCGACCTTCGTGTGCGATTACCCCATTGAGGTCAGCCCGCTCGCCAAGCGTTTTGAGGACGATCCGCGTCTGACCCACCGCTTTGAGCTGGTCATCGCCGGCCACGAGTACGCCAACGCATTCTCCGAGCTCAACGACCCGGTCGACCAGGCTGAGCGCTTTGCCGCCCAGATGGCCGAGAAGGCCGGCGGCGACGATGAGGCCATGGAGTATGACGAGGACTACGTGCGCGCCCTCGAGTACGGTATGCCTCCCGCGGGCGGCATTGGCATCGGTATCGACCGCGTGGTCATGCTGCTCACCAACCAGGCTTCCATCCGCGATGTCCTGCTGTTCCCGCACATGAAGCCCGAGAAGGGTTTCCAGTCCGGTGCCGCTGCCGCCAAGGCTGCCGAGGCCGGCAACGCCGCGAGCCCGTTCGTTAAGTCGCTCAAGCCCACGCTCGATTACTCCAAGATCGCCGTTGAGCCGCTGTTTGAGGAGTTCGTCGATTTCGATACCTTCTCCAAGAGCGATTTCCGCGCTGTGAAGGTCAAGGCATGCGAGGCCGTCAAGAAGTCCAAGAAGCTGCTGAACTTTACGCTCGACGACGGTACCGGTGCCGACCGCACCATCCTCTCCGGCATCCACGAATACTATGAGCCCGAGGACCTGGTCGGCAAGACCCTGCTTGCCATCACCAACCTGCCACCGCGCAAGATGATGGGCATCCCCAGCTGCGGCATGCTCATCAGTGCCATCCACGAGGAGGAGGGCGAGGAGCGCCTCAACCTGATCCAGCTCGACGCCTCCATTCCCGCCGGCGCAAAGATGTACTAATTGGTTCCGCCGTTCTACCGAACGGCGGACCAGCCGACGCTGCGCGCCGCCCAGGGCGACAATTTGTCATTCAAAAGGCAAGGCATGACCAGAAGGTCTATGCCTTGCCTTTTTCATGCCAACTTGTTCGCCCTGGACGTCGCTCGCTGGCGTTGCCAATACATCGACGTTGTCGGAGTGGTCATTGGGGACGTTCATAAACGACTAGTCATTCAAGAACGTCCCCAATGACTACCCAATGGCTATTGCACGCATGGCTCGCATGACAGCCGTCTCTTTTATGTTTCCTTTAGCCGTCGCTGTCTAGGATGGGGGTTAGTCGATAGGAAGGGAGCACCGGGATGGACGATGCGAGCGAGCGCGCAATCGAAGAGGACATGCTCGATCAGTTCAATTACTTTGATGATGAGGACGAGGAGCTGATCGACCGTCGCGAGCCAGCGCCGCTTGATTCCTTTGATCTGGTCGATGAAGAGACTGATGAGGTTGAGGACGAATCAACGGAGTCCCCACAGTCTTCGCGCCTTAACTCGCTGCTTTCGAGAGCCCCCATGCACCACGGCGTTCGTGCCGGCGCGCTCTATATGAAAACTGACTGGCACCAGATCGTGACGGCAGGCGATGAACTTGCCGTCGATGCGCCGCTCACCGATAAATCATCCATCGTCTGCCGCACCGGTATGCTTATGCTCGCGAGTGGAACGGGTGCCTGGCGCGTACGCGATACCATGAATCGAGTCGCCGCCGTACTCGGTGTCACCATCCATGTTGACTTAAGTCTCCTGTCGTTTGAGTGTACTTGCATCGAAGATGGCCACTGCTTTAACGAGGTCGTCAGTCTGCCGACAACCGGCGTCAACACCCATCGCATTTGGATGATGGAGAGTTTCCTCAAGGAAATCGAGACCTATGGTCGTCGCTTCACGGTGCACGAGTATCACGAGATGCTCAAGACCGTTGAGAGTTCAAAACCTGATTACGCGCCCTGGCAACAGGGCCTTGCGGCAGCCTGCGCCTGTGGCGCCTTTGTCTTTTTACTTGGTGGCGGTCCCATTGAGATGGCATGCGCGTTCGTGGGCGCGGGCGTCGGCAACTTTGCCCGCTCCCATATTCTCAAGCAAGGCCTTGGTCAGTTCAGCGCTTTGACGCTCGGTGTCGCACTGGCCTGTATCTCATATTTGCTGGCATTGCTCGGCCTCGCCCAGGTTGTTCCGGGTGCAATGTCGCACCAAGAAGGCTATATCGGCGCCATGCTCTTTGTGATTCCTGGCTTTCCGCTTATTACGGCAGGTCTCGACATCGCTAAGCTCGACATGCGAAGCGGTATCGAGCGTCTTTCGTATGCTGTGTCGATTATTGTGATGGCGACCCTCGTAGGTTGGATGGTTGCCGAGTGTGTGGGACTGGCGCCGGACGACTTTGCCCCATTGGGCCTTTCGCCGCTTGCCCTTACGCTCCTGCGCGTGGTGATGAGCTTCGTTGGCGTATTCGGCTTCTCGGTGATGTTCAACAGCCCGGTAAAGATGGCCGCGGCAGCTGGGTTGATCGGCGCCGTGTCCAATACCCTGCGTCTGACCCTTGTCGATGCGCCGACGATGATTCCCTTCCTGGGCCTCAGCACGGGAATGCCTCTCGAGGCAGCAGCGTTTATCGGCGCGCTGGTATCGGGTCTGCTGGCAAGCTTGGCCGAAGTCAAGCTCACCTACCCGCGCATCGCCCTCACGGTGCCTTCGATTGTCATTATGGTGCCCGGTCTGTATCTCTATCGCTCTATGTATTACATGTGCACCTTCGACACAGTCAATATGCTCGGCTGGTTTGTGCGCGCAGTGCTCATCGTAGCGTTTCTGCCCGTTGGGCTGGGTGTGGCGCGTACGCTCACCGACCCTCGCTGGCGCTACACCAGCTAATTGGTACAAGGGGGACAGGTTACTTTGCACCAAATGAGTTGCGGTGAAATAGGGACTGAATTGCTGCTTAAAGGGTCAAAACAGTCCGTATTCCACTGCAACTTATGGGGTCGGGGGATTATCGGTGCCCTGCATCTTCATAAACTCAACGCTTACGAAGCGTTTGCTGTTCGTGTTAGGGTAGTTCCACCACATAAGTAGTCGCAGACGCACGTACCACGGGCGGGCGAGATGAAGTCCCAGTAACTCCATCTCGCCCGCCCGTTTTTGTTGGCGGCGCCGCGGCGCAACACAGAAAGGACCATGCCCTTTATGCCTATCAACAAACGAGAGAGCCTGCTGTTCACCTGTATCATGTGCTTTTGCATGGTGCTCTGGATGAGCATCTACAACGTTGCCCTGCAGCACGGGGCCATCAACGGCGAGGTCATTGCCGCCGCGTGGCTCGGCTTCCCCGTTGCCTACATTTTTGCCATGTGCTGCGACTGGTTTGTTGCCAGCCCCCTTGCCAAGGGTTTCGCCTTTAAATTCCTGGTCACGCCGGGTAAGAGCTCACCGCTTGCCATGACGCTCGCCGTCAGCTCCTGCATGGTCGTTCCCATGGTCATCATCATGTCGCTCTACGGCGCGTGCGAAGGCCTGCTCCATATGTCCGGCGGCCCGCTTGCCAATCTGCAGGTGCTGCCGATGATGTGGCTCGTCAACATTCCGCGCAACTTTATCATGGCCCTGCCCTGGAACCTGCTGGTGGCTGGTCCGGTTGCTCGCTTTATCTTCCGCCATGCCTTCCCCATGGGAACCGTCTTTGAAGAGCAGCATATGGAGCTCGTGCGCATGCCGGGCGCTTCCGTTGCCGATGTCGACGATGACGATGCCGAGAGCATGGACGCCGAGCCCGCCTCTAGGCAAGAGCCTCTAACCTAGAGCGCCCGCCGCACCCGGCGATTCCTTTTTTGTAGACGTTGTCGTATGGCTGCACGCGGAAAAGGCCACAGCGGTTAACATATACTCCATATGGGTAAAGAGACCAAAGCGCCGCCACGAGTGGCGCTTTGCGTTTGAAAAACTAGCTCGTCTAAGAGGAACTAGCATGTTGGACCGTTTTACCGATCGCGCGCGCAAGGTCATGTCCATGGCCAAGCAGGAGGCGCTCGATCTTCACTCAAATAAGGTGGGTACCGAGCATCTGCTGCTCGCGCTCGCCAAGGAGGACGAGGGCATTGCCGCCGAGGCACTGCGCTCACTCGATATCTCCTACGATGACATCATGGACACGCTCAAGGAGGTCCAGACCACCGTTCCCGAGCCCAGCGAGGAGACCGAGGCAGCTAAGCTCGCCTTTACGCCGCTCGTCATCAGCGTGATGGAGCGTTCCTTCCGCGTGGCGCGCGAGAACAACCAGACCTATGTGTCGACCGAGCACCTGCTCATCGGTATCGTCGAAGAGGGCAACGGCATGGCCATGGACATTCTCATGCGCCTGGGTGTTTCGTCCGCTTCCATTAAAAAAGCCATCGAGAAGCTTACCGCCAAGGATCAAGACAAGAAGCGCCCGCTCGCCGGTGCCGGTGCCGGGCGTCCCGGTACAGGCCTGCCGTTCTTTAGCGGCTCGGACGCCTCGCAGCAAAAGGGGAGCGGCACCGACACGCTCAAGCAGTTCGCCACCAACCTTACGCAGAAGGCGCGCGACGGCGAGCTCGACCCGGTGATCGGTCGCGAAAAGGAAGTCCAGCGCATGATGGAGATCCTTTCGCGCCGCACCAAGAACAACCCGCTTATCTTGGGTGACCCCGGCGTGGGCAAGACGGCCATCGTCGAGGGCCTGGCGCAGCAGATCGCTGCCGGCAACGTGCCCGAGAACCTTATGAACCAGAACATCTGGACGCTCGACCTGCCGGGTCTTGTCGCGGGCGCCAAGTATCGCGGTGAGTTTGAGGAGCGTCTCAAGAACGTAATCCAGGAGGCAACCGAAGCCGACGACGTCATCCTGTTTATCGACGAGATGCACACCATCATCGGTGCCGGTTCTGCCGAGGGATCCATCGATGCAAGCTCCATGCTCAAGCCCGTGCTCGCGCGCGGCGCTTTCCAGATCATCGGTGCCACCACGGCCGAGGAGTTCCGCAAGTACCTCACCAAGGACCCGGCCTTCGAGCGCCGCTTCCAGACCATCGATGTTGAGGAGCCAAGCGTCGAGGACACGGTCAAGATCCTGACCGCGCTCAAGCCACGCTACGAGGAGCACCACCACGTGCGCTATACGCAGGGTGCCATCGAGGCCGCCGCGAACCTCTCCAACCGCTACATCCAGGATCGCTTCCTGCCCGATAAGGCCATCGACCTCATCGACGAGGCCGGCGCCCGCGCCCGCATTGCCGCCAACCGTGCGCCTGAGCCGGTGCGCGAGGCCGAGCATCGCGTGGAGGAGCTCAAGGCTGCCGCGCAGGAGGCCACCGAGGGCGACGACATGAACAAGGCCGCCGAGATTACCGAGCAGCAGAAGGCTGCCGAGATTGAGCTCGCCGAGGCCAAGGCAGCTTGGACGGCCGAGCTCGACGCCAGCCCGCTCACCATCGATGTCGCCCAGGTTGCCGACATCGTGTCCGTGACCTCGGGCGTGCCGGTGTCTTCGCTCACCGAGAGCGAAAGCCGTCGTCTGTTGCAGACCGAAAGCGTGCTCAAGACCCGCATTATCGGCCAGGATGAAGCTGTCGAGGCCGTGGCCAAGGCAGTGCGCCGCAGCCGCTCGCCGCTCAAGGACCCGCGTCGTCCCGGCGGCAGCTTTATCTTCTTGGGTCCTACCGGCACAGGCAAGACCGAGCTCGCCAAGACGCTCGCCGAGTACCTCTTTGGCAGCAAGGACGCGCTCATCAGCTTCGACATGTCGGAGTTTGGCAGCGAGTTCGAGGTCTCCAAGCTTATCGGTAGCCCCCCGGGCTACGTGGGCCACGACGAGGGCGGTCAGCTCACCAAGGCCGTTCGCCGTCACCCGTACTCGGTCGTGCTGTTCGACGAGATCGAGAAGGCGCACCCCGATATCTTCAACATCTTGCTGCAGGTGCTTGAGGAGGGTCGCCTGACCGATAGCCAGGGCAAGACGGTCGATTTCCGCAACACCGTGATCATCATGACGTCCAACGTGGGCGCCCGCGAGATTGCGCAGGATGCGAGCGTTGGCTTTGGCACCACCGGTGAGCAGGGTCTTACCTCGAGCGAGATTAAGGGCCGTGCGATGGGCGAACTCAAGCGCCTGTTCCGCCCCGAGCTGCTAAACCGTATCGATGATATCGTGGTGTTTCAGAAGCTTTCGGGCGAGAACTTGACCAAGATCGCTCACCTGCTGGTGGACGACCTGCGCCAGCGCCTGATTGCCAACGGCATGAACATCAAACTCACCGATGCGGCCTACGACAAGATCGTAGCCGAGGGTACCGACCTCACCAACGGCGCACGTCCGCTGCGCCGCGCCATCCAAAAGCTCATCGAGGATCCGCTGTCCGAGGAGCTGCTGGCCGGCGAGTGGGGCAGCGGCGATACCGTCATGTGCGACGTGGCCGACGGCAGGTTCGTCTTTAGCCACGGTACGGGCGAGATCCCAGCGCCGCGTCCGGCAGGTGCGCTTGGGGGCGATACCGCTCCGGAAGCGCCGCACACCGGAAACGCCGCGCCTGTGAGCAGTGGCGTAAGCTCGGGCCCCGGCGGCATGATGCAAGCCGGTTCCGGCGCGCTGTAGGGCGTAACAAAACCTTGTGTCCACGAGGGCGTTCCAAAGGAGCGCCCTTTTTTCTGTTGGAAAGGCCCCTCGTTCAAAGTAAATCTCATTAAACATACCAACGGTGTATGCATAAGCGTTGGTCAGGCGTTGAGGTTGGTTGAAGGGCCCAACATCCCTTCGGCGCGGTCCGTCTACCTGCTTTATCTTAATAAAGTGGCGTTTCTCCGCCGTTAGCCGATGATGCGAGAGCGCTCGGCGTTTTCGACTGGTTTATGCAAACGAAGTCTGGGAATATACAAGGCACATGTCTTATTGTCTAACCAGTTGCGCCAAGGAGGCACCATGGACTACAAGATCACCGGCTATGAGCCCGCCCAGCTGTTCCATTTCTTTGAGGAGGTCAGCGCGATCCCCCGTGGGTCTGGCAACGAGAAGGGCATCAGCGATTTCCTGGTTGCGTTTGCCAAGGAGCGCGGCCTCGATGTGTACCAGGACGAGGTCTACAACGTCATCATTCGCAAGCCCGCATCTGCCGGTGCCGAGAATGCCCCGACCGTGATGCTGCAGGGCCACATCGATATGGTGTGCGACAAATTGGGCTCCGTTGAGCACGACTTTACGACCGATGGTATCGACCTGCTCGTCAAGGACGGCGTTCTCACCGCTAACGGCACCACGCTGGGCGCCGACAACGGTATCGCCGTTGCTCTGATGCTCACTGTTCTCGATGACGATTCGATTGTTCACCCCGCCCTCGAGTGCGTATTCACCACCGATGAGGAGACTGGCCTGGTCGGCGCCGAGACGCTCGACAAGTCCCAGATTAGCGCCCGCACCATGATCAACCTTGACTCCGAGGAAGAGGGCGTTGCCACCGTCAGCTGCGCCGGAGGCGTCGTCGTTACCTACACCTGCCCGATCGCGCGCGAGCACAAGACCGGTAGTACCCTCACGCTCGACATCTCCGGCCTGCTGGGCGGTCACTCCGGCAGCGATATCCACCTGGAGCGCGGCAACGGCAACCTCATCATGGCCCGCATCATCGACCGCCTGATGGTTGCCGGCGAGCCCGCCATCGTTAGCTTTAACGGCGGCACCAAGGACAACGCCATTAACCGTGAGTGCAAGGCTGTTCTGGTCTACGCCGACCACGCTGCCGCCGAGGCCGCGGCCCAGATCGCAAAGGGCATTATCGCCGACGTCACTGCCGAGCTCGAGGTCTTCGACCCCGGCTTTACCTGCACTGTCGAGATTGCCGACGACGCCGAGGTCGAGGCCATGGACGAGAAGTCCGCGCTTGCCCTCATCCGCGCCCTGCGTCTTGCCCCCAATGGCGTGATCCGCCGCAACGTTGCTACCGACGGCTCCGTCGAGGTTTCCTCCAACATCGGTGTGGTTGCCACTTCTGACGACGAGGTCAAGATCATGCTGTCCCCGCGTTCCTCGATCACCTCGCTGCAGAACGAGTTCAAGGACCGCCTGCAGACGCTGGCCGATGTCCTGGGCTTCGACGCCAAGTTTGAGTTCGAGTATCCCGGCTGGAGCTATGCCGAGCATTCGCCGGTCCGCGACGTCTTTGTCGAGAGCTATCGCGAGCTCTTTGGCTCCGAGCTGCGCATCGAGTCCATCCACGCCGGCCTTGAGTGCGGCCTGTTTGCCGAGGCCCTGCACGGCCTGGACGCCATCGCCGTGGGCCCGACGCTCTCCGATGTCCACACCCCGGACGAGAGCATGGAGCTCGCTTCTGCCGAGCGCTTCTACGAGCTGCTCATCGACGTCCTCAAGCGCCTTGCCGCGTAAAGGTCGCCTTGGTTAAGCAGCTCTAAAACGGCTGGCTATGAAAACGGCCGCCTGGCGTAATGCCGGGCGGCCGTTATTCGTTACAGTGCGAGGATCCCAAGGTGCTCAAGTAGGATCTTAAGCCCGATGAGGACGAGTACGACGCCACCCACGATGGTGGCGGGTTTTTCGTAGCGCGCGCCAAAGGTGTGGCCGATCGCTACGCCGGCGACGGAGAAGATAAACGTTGTGACGCCGATAAGTGATACAGAGGGCACGATATCGACCGAGAGCGCGGCAAACGAGATGCCCACGGCGAGCGCGTCAATCGAGGTGGCGATGGCAAGGATTAGGTACTCGCCCAGGTCGATCTTTTCGGCATCCTTGCCGTCGCCTTCGTCCTCATCCTCGTCTTCGGTAAAGGTTTCCCACAGCATCTTGCCGCCGATAAAGGCCAAAAGGATAAAGGCGATCCAATGGTCGATGGGACCGATGATGCCCATGAACTGGCTGCCGAGTGCCCAACCGATTACGGGCATGCCGGCCTGAAAGCCGCCAAAGAACAGGCCGAGCACAACGGCGACTTTAAGGTTGATCTTTTTCATGCCGAGACCCTTGCAGATGGAAACGGCAAAGGCGTCCATCGAAAGGCCAACGGCGAGCAACACGAGCTCTGCGAGTCCCATAGTCTGGCCCCCTCTCTGCGGGCGAACCCGATTACACGACCACTCCCTCATTTATATGAGACCCGATGCTACCACATGAGCAGCCAAAAGAGCCCCGTCCCAAATGAGCTACCTAAGCGGTGTTCGCTCATTCTGTAAGCATCGGAATTTGCGGGCGTCACAGGGGCAAACCGTGAGAAACTTATTGACGTTTATGGAGCGTATACGATGGGAGCGATGCCTTGGATAAGAACGAGCTGCAAAAGCGTATGGAACAGGCCATCCGCCTGACGGCACCTGGTCAGCCGATCCGCACCGCCCTTGACATGATCATCGCCGGTCACCTGGGCGCGCTTATCTGCGTCGGCGACACCGAAAACGTGCTCGCTGCCGGTAACGACGGCTTCCCGCTCAACATTTCGTTTACCTCTAACCGCCTGTTCGAGCTTTCCAAGATGGACGGCGCCATCGTCATCGACGGCGACCTTACCCAGATCCTGCGCGCCAATTTCCACCTCAATCCCGACCCCTCGCTCGCCACGAGCGAGACGGGCATGCGTCACCGTACTGCCGCTCGCATGTCGGTGCTCACCGACGCCATCGTGATCTCGGTCTCGGCCCGTCGTGCCGTCGTCAACGTGTATGTGCACGGCAAGAGCTATGAGATTCAGCCCGTCACCACCATCATGAGCTCGGTCAACCAGCTCGTCGCTACGCTTCAGACCACCCGTCAGTCGCTCGACCGCTCCCTGCTGCGTCTGACGGCCCTCGAGCTGGACGACTACGTCACGCTCGCCGACATCACCGGCATTTTCTCGAGTTTCGAGATCATGCAGCAGGCAAAGACCGAGCTTAAGGATTGCATTGTCAAGCTGGGCAACCAGGGCAAGCTCGTGCAGATGCAGCTCGAGCAGCTCGCCGGCTCCAGCATGGATACCGAGTACGACTTGATGATTCGCGACTACGCAAGCGATTCCTCCGAGGCAAACGCCGAGAAGATCCGTGCCGAGCTTAGCCGCATGACGCCCAAGGACTTGTCCGACCCGCAGCATGTGGCGGCGGTTCTGGGCTACGACGACTTGGACGAGGACTCCGTCATGACGCCGCTGGGCCTGCGCACGCTTTCGCGCGTGTCCGTCGTGCGCGACGGCGTGGCCGAGAAGATCGTCGACGAGTATGGCTCGCTGCAGGAGCTCATGGACGACATCAGCAAGGATCCGGAGCGCCTGGGCGACTTTGGCGTTAACAACCCTGCCATTCTTGCGGACTCCCTGTACCGCATGAAGGGCACCAAACAGGGGAACGCATAATGGCGCCCGTATGCGCCGTGGTCGTTGCCGGTGGCAGCGGCCAGCGCTTTGGTAATCCCGGTGGCAAGCAGCTCGTCAATGTAGCGGGCCGTCCGCTTATGAGCTGGTCCATCCGCGCGTTTGACCGTAGCGATAAGGTCGGCCACATCGTCGTGGTTTGCCCTGCCGAGCGTCGTGCCGAGATGCGCCGCCTGGCCATCAGCCCGTTTTCGTATAACACGCCCATCAGCTTCGCCGATGCCGGCGATACCCGCCAGGACTCCACTCGTGCCGGCGTGCATGCGGTGCCGGCAGGCTTTGAATACGTCGCCATTCACGACGGCGCTCGTCCGCTCATTACTACCGAGGCCATCGATCACGCTATCGACGTGCTCGTGAGTGACCGCTCGCTCGACGGTGTCGTGTGTGGCCAGCCCGCGATCGACACGCTCAAGATCGTCGATGGGGACAACATCGTCGAGACGCCGCCACGCGAACTCTATTGGGCCGCGCAGACGCCGCAGATCTTTAGTGTCGACGCCATGAAACGCGCCCATGCCGCGGCGATTGCCGAGGGCTTTATCGGTACGGACGATTCGTCACTGGTCGAGCGCATGGGTGGGCGCGTCCGCTGCGTCCAGAGCCCGCGCGACAACCTTAAGGTGACGGTGCCCGAGGACTTGCGTCCCGTAACCGCGATTTTGCTCGGGCGGATGGCCGAGAGAGAGGACCTTCCCCATGTTCAGTAACCTGCGCATTGGCCACGGCTACGACGTCCACCGTTTGGTGGAGGGGCGTCGATGTATCATCGGCGGGGTCGACATTCCCTACGAGCGCGGCCTGCTGGGCCACTCGGATGCCGATGTGCTCGCGCACGCGCTGGCCGACGCTATTCTGGGCGCCTGCCGCGGGGGAGACATTGGCAAGCTGTTCCCCGACACCGACCCCGCCTACGAGGGTGCCGACTCGATGGTGTTGCTTGCCCGCGTAATGGACTATGCGCGCGAGCTGGGCTTTGAGTTTGTCGATGCCGACTGCACCATTACCTGCCAGCAGCCTAAGATTACCCCGCACCGCGATGCCATGCGTGCCAACTTGGCCCATGCCCTGGGCGTTGACGTCGAAAACGTGGGCGTCGCCGCCACCACGACCGAAAAGCTCGGTTGGGAAGGTCAAGGCGAGGGAATTGGCGCCTGGGCCGTCTGCCTGCTACAGAAAACCGTTAAGGAGTAACGAATGCGTATCTACAACAGCGCTACCCATAAAAAGGAAGAGTTCCAGCCCATCGAGCCCGGCAAGGTCCGTATGTACGTGTGCGGACCCACGGTTTACGACAACATCCACATCGGCAACGCCCGCACGTTCATCAGCTTCGATGTGATTCGACGCTGGCTCATCGCGAGCGGCTACGAGGTCACGTTCGCCCAGAACCTTACCGATGTCGACGACAAGATCATCAAGCGCGCTAACGAGCAGGGCCGTACGGCCGCCGAGGTCGCGACGGAGTTCTCGGATAAGTTTATTGGCGTCATGCGCGCTGCCAACGTGCTCGATCCCGATGTGCGCCCCCGCGCCACCAAGGAGATCGGCCCCATGATTGCCATGATCAAGGCGCTCATCGAGCAGGGCCACGCTTACGCCGCCGATAACGGCGACGTGTACTTTTCCGTGCGCAGCGATCCCAACTACGGTCAGGTCTCGGGCCGCAACATCGACGACCTTATGGTGGGTGCGCGCATCGAGGAGAACGAGGACAAGAACGACCCGCTCGACTTTGCGCTGTGGAAGGCCGCCAAGCCCGGCGAGCCCAGCTGGCCGAGCCCCTGGGGCGAGGGCCGTCCCGGTTGGCACACCGAGTGCGCCGCCATGGTGCACCGCTACCTGGGTACCCCGATCGACATTCACGGCGGTGGCTCCGACCTTGCCTTCCCGCATCACGAGAACGAGTGCGCCCAGGCTGCCTGCGCCTGGCACCAGGGCTTCTCCAACACCTGGATGCACACGGGCATGCTGCTGGTCGACGGCGAGAAGATGTCCAAGTCGCTTGGTAACTTCTTTACGCTGGCCGAGGTGCTCGAGCAGCACTCCGCTGCCGCCCTGCGCCTGCTGATGCTGCAGACGAGCTATCGCTCGCCGCTCGACTTCTCCTGGGAGCGCCTGGAGGGTGCCGAGAATTCGCTCACGCGTATCGCCGGTACGGTCGAGAACCTGCGCTGGGCCGCGAACCATGCGACGGCCGATGCCGATGAGGCAGCATCTGAGGCGTTTGCCGCCAAGGCTGCCGAGACCCGTGCCACCTTTAAGGAGTGCATGGACGACGACTTTAACACCGCCGGTGCCATGGGCGCCGTCTTTGGTTTTGTCACCGAGTGCAATCAGTATCTGGAGCAGGCGGGCGACGCTGCCGACAAGGCCGCGGCTCTTGCTGCCGCCGATACGCTGGTCGAGCTGCTCGATACGTTTGGCGTTGAGCTTCCCGAGCCCAAGGTCGAGCTGCCGCTGGGCCTTTTGGGCGTTGCCGCCGGCTTGGTCGCCTACACTGGTGACGACGTGGACGAGGCCGCTGCCAAGATTCTCGAGGCTCGCGCCGAGGCCCGTGCCGCCAAGAACTGGGACTTGGCAGACGCCATCCGCGATCAACTCAAGGACCTGGGCCTGACGATTGAAGATACCGCCGCCGGCACCCGTATCAAATCCCTCTAACCCCCGCGGGTTTCCCAAGCACCCGACCGCCCGAGCCACGGCACCTTGCCTTTCAATCGTCGGGCATGACCTCAAGGTCGGTGCCCTCTTCTTTCAAGGCAATCTGCCGCACCTCGGGCGGTCGGTCTATTTGTTTCGTTTGATAGTTGTATTTAGGAGGCCGTCCTATGGCCGACAATCGCAAGCGTGCGCCTCGTGGCGGCAAGCAGGCCGCTTCTGGCTCGCGTCCGATTCGCCGAAATGACCGCGCTGCCGCTTCCAAGGGCCAGCGCGATCGCACCCAAGCTGCGCGTCCGCAGCGCGATCGCAACCGCGACGCTGTCCAGGCTTCCAAGGGCGAGTTTATCGAAGGCCGTCGTGCTGCCGCCGAGGCACTACGCACCGGTTTTCCCATCAAGTGCGCACTCATTGCCGAGGGCGGGGAGCGCGATGCCGCCCTGTCTCGTCTGGTCGATGACCTCAACGCCGCGGGTGTCCGCATTAAGTGCGTGCCGCGCGCGCAGCTCGATGCGCTGTCGAGCCACGGCGCTCACCAGGGTATTGCGCTCGAGGTGGGTAACTTCCCTTATGCGGATGTCGCCGATATCCTCGACCGTGCAGGCGAGGGTCCGGCACTTGTCGTGGTGCTCGACCACGTGACCGACGACGGTAACTTTGGCGCCATCGTGCGCTCCGCCGAGGTTGTAGGCGCGGCGGGCGTCATTATTGCCAACAAGCGCGCTGCCGGCGTGACCGTTGGTAGCTACAAGACCTCCGCCGGCGCCGTCATGCATCTGCCTATCGCGCAGGTCCCCAATATCGCTCGTGCACTCGACGATCTTAAGGCCGCTGGCTTTTGGGTGGGCGGCGCCTCCGAGCACGCCGAGGGCAGTTGCTGGGATGCTCCCTTCGAGGGCCGCGTGGCGCTTGTCATGGGCTCCGAGGGCGACGGCATCTCGCGCCTGGTGCTCGAGAAATGCGACTTTTTGACCAAGCTTCCTCAGCGTGGCATGACCGAGAGCCTCAACGTTACCCAGGCAACGACGGCACTGTGCTTTGAGTGGCTACGTCGCAACGCCGGCGAGCTCATGGGGGAGGAGTAGCGCATGTCCAAGAAGAACCGCGCCAAGTCTAAGGCCAAGCGCTTTGGCGAAGGCTCGGCCAAGCCGATTGTCTCGGCCGCGACCTACGGCGTGGGCGGCAATGCGTTTGCGCAGGCTATCGCCGACCCGGTCTCCACGGTGCACTCCAATAAGCCCGAGCTGCTGGTGGTCGACGGCTACAATGTGATCCACTGCACGCCGCGCTACGAAAAGCTCGTGTACGACCATTCCGACGATCCGTATTCCAGCGACGTTCACGATATGGCGCGCACCGCCCTTATCAACGACGTCGCCGCCTTTGCCCAGGGCCGCTACGAGGCCGTAATTGTGTTTGACGGTGCAGGCAATATCTCTAGCGAGCGTCCCAACCTGCCGGCTCGCGGCGTGCGCATCGAGTTTTCGCCGACGGGTGTATCGGCCGATACCGTGGTACAAAAGCTCTGCATTGAGGCGCGCGAGGAAGGCCGCGCGTGCTCCGTTGTATCGAGTGACGGCACAATCCAGGCCGTCGTCATGGGCAAGGGCGTTACGCGCATCTCGAGCCGTATGCTGGTGGACGAGATCAAACAGATCGATAACGACGTCCGCGAGGCCGAGGAGGCTCCGCAGATCAAGATGACTCTGGGCAGTCGCCTGAGCCCCGAGGCACTGGCCAAGCTCAAGGCCCTGCGCGGGAGGTAGGTAAACCTTCTATGGGGAGCTGCTTTCTCGATAGATCAACCAACTGGTTTGTAATCAATGGGTTGCGGCTTGGCATCGCCAAAACGAATAGTTTTTGGTTCTGGCGAACAGATAAAACTATTCGTTCTGACGAATAGTTTTGAGATGTGGTCGGTCAAAGGGCCTGTTGCGCCCCGTCCGCAATTCCTTTATTCTTAATTGGCTTCGCGCGAAAGCGCCAAGTGTGCCAGTGTGGCGCAACGGTAGCGCAACTGATTTGTAATCAGTGGGTTGCGGGTTCGATTCCTGTCACTGGCTCCATGAGAGTTTCGGGCTCTGTTCCCTAGTGGGACAGGGCCCGTTTCTTGTGGGCAGCTAGATTCGACTGTCCGCCGTCAGTTTAAAAGCTTTCAGGTACAAGATGCCGCCGATAACGTACATGCAGGCATCAAGCGGATCTGGGGTACTAAACTCGAGCACCATGGGCGCAAGTACTTCCCAGCAGATTGAGCATCCCACCGATAATGCCAAGCTACTTGCAAAGTTGCATATCGGCGTTTTCCCACTCACCACTTCGCAGAGGACGTTTACGTAGGCGGGAAAAATGATTCCTCCGCACAGATCTCCGAGCTGATAATGGGCGAAGTCGTAGGGGAGGAAAAAGTCGAAGCTCGCAATGTATCTGTTAACGAGATACACGATGCCGGCAAGCAGCGGCAGAAGATTTGCGCTGGAAATAAGCGCAGATCTGAATCGTTTAGCCACAGACCGCAAACATAGTCAGGCCAAGGCAAATGCCCAAAGCAATGATGATGATCTGGCTGCAGCCGTTACCCGAAGGGACCATGACACTCTCTTTCTCGATACATTAGTAAATTAAAGTATGCCACAGCCAGCAGCGTATTTGTTGAGCAACAACCCGTGGCTGATACCGTGTTACACGGCCTTGCGTCGGGTGAGGCATCAGCCGAATGGCCTGGCACCTGTCGTGATGGCGCTCGACAATGGCGTGAGCACCGTCTACGCCCGTGACGGGCTATCGGTGGAACACATCATCTGGCTTCGAATAATGGGGGCGAGTGCGAGTATTGGCGTTCCTCGAAGCGCTCGTTGCGCTCACCGATTAATAGGCAACCCGTTGAGACTCATTGCGTAGCCCGATTTAAACTGCTGGCTTGGGTACCGCATGTATTTCGCATGGCCGCGGGAGGCTGCGCAATCGCCTGACGCTATTTATGAGTCATGAGCTGTTTTGGTTATGCGAGATATCGAAAGGAATTCTAGGATGTCTGTAAAACTGGAAACCGTAATAAATGCGATGGATCTTGCGGCAGAGGTTCTGGCCGCGGCAGCTGGTGTCATTGAGGGTGCAAAGCAACTCGGTGTCGATGTTGATGCCGTCGGTGGTGCTGTAAAGGGTGCGACTGATGGCGCTGCTAACGGCGCACGTGTCGTTGCCGATGGCATTGGCAAGGGGTTCGGTGTAGCGGCCGATGGCGTTGGTGCGGCAGTTGGCGCGCTGGGCGGTGCTGTGAAAGCGTTCCAGGACTCTAGAGAAGCTGCCGAGGCTCGCAAGAAGATCAACGCTGCAAGGCAGTCGATTTTCGAAAGTGCGTCGACGGCGATGCCCCTGCACAAGTTTGTCTGCCAGCAGGAAAAGGCTGCCGATGCCGCGTTTAACGGCTTTGATATGCCTGGCTGCTACATTATCGCAAAGTATCAAAAGGGCGATCACGATAAGAACTACAGTGACTATCTGGGAATTTATGTGGGCTCAAGCGAGCGCATGTCGGAGGATATCGTTTCCACGCCCACGCGCTTGGGCGATCCGGATGTCTATGCCGATTACAAGTATCATCAAAACGTGATGCTGTTCGTGTTCCCCTGCGAGCTAAAGGACCTCGATGAACGTCGCGAACTCCTGCTGCGATCGTTTGAAGGCAGCAGGCTCTACAACGGATCTGAGGTACTGGCTTAAGGGCTTGGTTGGGGCTAGTCGACAATCTAGATCTGTAACATGAGGACGAGCATTCAGCCCCCAGCTGTTACAGATTTAGACAATCTGGGGGCGAGCTGAGAAGTGTCTCAATCTGTAACAACTAGGGAAGGAAAACCGTTCTAACTGTTACAGAATGAGACGTAAGCTAGGGTCTCTGCTAAACATCTCGATCTGTAACAACTAGGGAAGGAAAACCGTTCTTGCTGTTACAGATTTAGATAAACGGGAGACCGCCAGGGAAACATCTCGATCTGTAACAAATAGGGGAGAAAATGTTCTCTAAATGTTACAGATCGAGACAAAGGCCGGACCGGTCCCAGTCATCCTGGTTGAGCGAGGATATTCGGACGCACGAGGATCGTTATCGAAAGTCGATACCGCAAGGGTACTCCACCACACCAAAGTGTTCCCTCGGGAAATGTCGCCAGCGCGGCCAAATCCGCCGTCCTTCATATCTAAATTCAGCAAAACCGCAGGTCAAAGGTATATAGATACGCCCGGCACAGTGTATTTAGAGGTTTTCGTTGACAGCCCCCAAGGTTGCATCGTATTATCTTTTTCGTTCGCGGGGGCGGAGGCCCAAAAGACCAAAGAACCTGCGGATACTTGAACGATTGGGAGTTTGCCCGAGTGGTTAATGGGGACGGGCTGTAAACCCGTTGGCTCTGCCTACATAGGTTCGAATCCTATAGCTCCCACCCGTCAAGTGCCTGTATAGCTCAGTCGGTAGAGCACTTCGTTGGTAACGAAGAGGTCACCAGTTCAAGTCTGGTTGCAGGCTCCATCCGGCGGTGTAGCTCAGTTGGTTAGAGCACACGGTTCATACCCGTGGCGTCACTGGTTCGAATCCAGTCACCGCTACCATAGGTAACACGGTGGCTTCTCAATAGTATGTTGAGAGGCCACTATGGTATAAAGGCATAGTCCCGTCCGGGGACGACCTGTTTAGAGGAGGGCTTTATGGCCAAAGAGAAGTTTGAGCGCACTAAGCCGCATGTTAACATCGGCACCATCGGTCACGTCGACCACGGCAAGACCACGCTGACCGCTGCCATCACCAAGGTTCTCTCCGAGACCGAGGGCTGCAAGGCTGACTTCACTGCGTTCGAGAACATCGACAAGGCTCCCGAGGAGCGCGAGCGCGGCATTACGATCTCCGTCTCCCACGTCGAGTACGAGACTGCTGCCCGTCACTACGCTCACGTTGACTGCCCGGGCCACGCTGACTACGTCAAGAACATGATCTCCGGTGCTGCTCAGATGGACGGCGCTATCCTGGTCATCGCCGCTACCGACGGCCCCATGGCTCAGACCCGCGAGCACATCCTGCTCGCCCGTCAGGTCGGCGTTCCCTACATCGTCGTCTTCCTGAACAAGTGCGACATGGTCGACGATGACGAGCTCATCGACCTCGTCGAGATGGAGACCCGTGAGCTCCTTTCCGAGTACGAATTCCCCGGCGACGACATCCCCGTCATCCGTGGTTCCGCTCTGGGCGCTCTCGAGGGCGACGCCAAGTGGATGGACGCCATTCGCGAGCTCATGTCTGCCGTCGACGAGTACATCCCGACGCCTGCTCGTGACAACGACCTCCCGTTCCTGATGGCCGTTGAGGACGTTATGACCATCTCCGGCCGTGGTACCGTTGCTACCGGCCGTGTCGAGCGCGGTGAGCTCAAGCTCAACGAGCCCGTCGAAATCGTCGGCATCAAGGATACCCAGAACACCGTCGTTACCGGTATCGAGATGTTCCGTAAGTCCATGGACTTCTGCGAGGCTGGCGACAACGTCGGTCTGCTGCTCCGCGGCATCAAGCGCGAGGACATCGAGCGCGGCCAGGTTCTCTGCAAGCCCGGTTCGGTTACCCCGCACACCAAGTTCACCGGTGAGATCTACGTTCTGACCAAGGAGGAGGGCGGCCGTCACACCCCGTTCTTCGATGGTTATCGTCCTCAGTTCTACTTCCGTACCACCGACGTTACCGGTACGGTCAAGCTCCCCGAGGGCACCGAGATGGCTATGCCTGGTGACCACATCACCATCGAGGGCGACCTCATTCACCCGATCGCTATGGAGGAGGGCCTGCGCTTCGCTATCCGCGAGGGTGGCCACACCGTCGGTTCGGGCATCGTCTCCACGATCATTGAGTAAATTAGCTCTCTGATACAGCTGACTTAGAGAACCCGGCACTTATATGGGTGCCGGGTTCTTTTCTACGTGGGTCTTTTTGCCTGATGATTACGCTTAGCTCGCTCTTAAGTTGAACGTGAGGAATCGATTAGATCTCGTTGGCTCCATTGATGTGTTCCAAATATGAATGGATCTACCGAGAACCAATTGATTCGAGGTTTTCGTTGACAGCACTTACGTAGAGCTGATAAAGTACCAACTCGTGCCCGTACGGGGCGGATATGAAAGGTTCAGGATACATGCGTACTCTAGTTACTCTTGCGTGCACTGAGTGCAAGCGCCGCAACTATACGACCACTAAGAACAAGGCGAACATGCCTGATCGTATGGAGATCAAGAAGTATTGCCCCTGGTGCCGTCACCATACGCTGCACAAAGAGACTCGCTAGTCTCTAGTCACATACGCCAGTAGTTCAATTGGTAGAGCATCGGTCTCCAAAACCGAGTGTTGAGGGTTCGAGTCCTTCCTGGCGTGCCAGTCATTATTCCGTAAGCTCCCATTTGGGGGCTTACGGTTTACTCATGTATAAGCGCATTGCGCGGAGGTAACCCAAATGGCCAACAAGAAGAACAAGAAGAAGGCACAGCAGCAGGCGCCTGCCAACAAAGCTGCCGCCAACTCCAAGGTTGAGGCCAAGAAGGCCGTTGCCAAGAAGAGCGAGAAGGCTGCGAAGTCCAAGAAGAACGAGAAGCCCGGTTTCTTCGCCCGCACCAAGAAGTATTTTGCTTCGGTGAAGTCCGAGATGAAGCGTGTCACGTGGCCCGATAAGAAGGAGCTCGTGAACTACTCGGTCGTCGTTTGCGCTTCTCTGATCGTCGTCGGCGTCGTCATCGCTCTGCTCGATGCTGGCTTTGGCGAGGCTCTTGCTCTGTTCTCTGGATTGAGGGGCTAAACCATGTCTAAGCGTTGGTACGTCGTCCACACTTACTCTGGATACGAGAACCGCGTTAAGTCCGATCTCGAGCATCGCATCGAGACCATGGGCATGCAGGATCGTATCTTTGATATTGAGATTCCTATGGAGCGCGTCACCGAGATCAAAGAGGGTGGCAAGCGCGAGACCAAGGATTCTAAGATCTTCCCGGGTTATGTCCTGGTTCGCATGGAGATGGATGACGATGCATGGACGTGTGTTCGCAACACGCCCGGCGTCACCGGTTTCCTGGGCGGCAACGGCAAGCCCGCTCCGCTTTCCCGCGACGAGTACAATAAGATGACTCGTCGTCCCGGTAAGGGCGATTCGCCCAAGCGTACGTCGGTTGATATTGAGGTTGGTACGTCCGTCCGCGTCACCGATGGCCCGCTTACCGACTTTGATGGCAAGGTCTCCGAGGTTAACGCCGAGGCAGGCAAGCTCAAGGTCACGCTGATGATCTTTGGCCGCGAGACGCCGGTCGAGCTTGACTTTAACCAGGTCGCTGTCATCGCTTAAGTTTTCGTCCGTTCGCGCGAGCGTGCTTCTTCTGTGACTGCTCATCTCAGGAGTGCTTCTAACACGTGCGTGCTTACGATATAGCAAGTACTTCACACTCGTGATTCGAAAGGAATGACCATGGCTGAGAAGAAGGTTGCCAACGTCATTAAGCTCCAGATTCCTGCTGGTGCCGCTAACCCCGCTCCTCCCGTCGGCCCCGCCCTGGGCGCTGCTGGCGTGAACATCATGCAGTTCTGCCAGGCCTTTAACGCCGAGACGCAGGACAAGAAGGGCGACATTATCCCCGTTGAGATCTCTGTCTACGAGGATAAGTCCTTCTCCTTCATCACCAAGACTCCGCCGGCGGCTCACCTCATCAAGAAGGAGCTGAACCTCAAGTCTGGTTCCGCTAAGCCCCAGGCCGACAAGGTTGGCCAGCTCTCTCAGGAGCAGCTCACCAAAATCGCCGAGATCAAGATGCCGGACCTCAATGCCAACGACATTGACGCCGCCAAGAAGATCATCGCCGGTACCGCCCGTTCCATGGGCGTCACCATCGCTGAGTAGCGTTTTTCTAGGTAACGACGGGTGCTCCGACCGGGGCGCCCGTTAAATGTGTGCAATAGGGCACACGATACGATGTGGGAGGGCTCACGCCCGTTTAACCACAGGAGGTAATGCACATGGCTAAGCATGGTAAGAGCTATAACGCCGCTGCCGAGAAGGTCGACCGCGCCACGCTCTACACCCCCCTTCAGGCTGCCAAGCTCATCAAGGAGCTCGACACCGCCAAGTTCGACGAGACCGTCGAGGCCCACTTCCGTCTGGGCATCGATACTCGTAAGGCTGACCAGAACATCCGTGGTTCCATCTCCCTGCCCCACGGCACCGGCAAGACCGTTCGTGTTGCCGTCTTCGCCGAGGGCGAGAAGGCCCGTGAGGCCGAGGCTGCCGGCGCCGACATCATCGGTTCCGACGAGCTCGTCGCCCAGATCCAGAAGGGCGAGATCAACTTCGACGCCGCTATCGCTACGCCGAACATGATGGCCAAGGTTGGCCGCATCGGTAAGATCCTTGGTCCCCGTGGCCTCATGCCGAACCCCAAGCTCGGCACCGTGACCATGGACGTCGCCAAGATGGTCTCCGAGCTCAAGGCCGGCCGCGTTGAGTATCGCGCCGACCGTTATGGCATCTGCCACGTGCCCCTGGGCAAGAAGTCCTTCTCTGAGCAGCAGCTCGTTGAGAACTACGCTGCCCTGTACACCGAGATCCTGCGCGTCAAGCCCTCTTCTGCTAAGGGCAAGTACGTCAAGTCCATCTCTGTGTCTTCCACCATGGGCCCTGGCGTCAAGGTCGATCCCGCTGTCCAGCGTGACTTCCTGGCTGAGTAACTTCTAGTTACTGCCTGAGCAAAGCAAGCATTGCTAAAGGAACCCGGTTCTGTCTCGTGCAGGACCGGGTTCCTTGCTATTTCAGGCCAAAACCAACACGAAGGAGATAGGCGCCTTTGTGGTGGTTTTGGTTCAAAATCCCCGTTGCGCGTCGTTTTGCCTGTGTTACACTTTAGCCTAGTGTAGTGAATACCCGAGGCTGAAAGGAGCCAGACATGTTCTATAACAAACAGCAGCTCCTAGGCCTAGCGCTACTAGATTAGATAGCGCGCTAGGGTTGTAATTTCGCTATAACGATTAGTTGTACCCGGGTGCGCTATCTTCCGCCGCTTTTGGGCGTGATGAGCGACACGGGTATTATTCTATCTTGAGGCACTCCATCTCTCCTGAAAGCCATCTGTATCTTTAGCCTGTCAGGAGGAAATCATGAGCCGCAAAATCGCAATCTTTGACACAACGCTTCGTGACGGGGAGCAGTCTCCCGGCGCCAGCATGAATACCGAGGAAAAGCTCGTTATTGCACGCCAGCTGGTACGTATGAATGTCGACGTGATCGAGGCTGGATTTCCTATTTCGAGCCCCGGTGATTATCGTTCCGTACAGGAGATTGGCAAGATCGCGGGTGACCGGTGCACGGTATGCGGTCTCACCCGTGCGGTCGATAAGGATATCGAAGTGGCCGCAGAAGCCCTTAAGACGGCTCAGAGGCCCCGTATCCACACCGGTCTGGGTGTGAGTCCCAGCCATCTGCGTGACAAGCTCCATATGACCGAGGATGAGGCTATCGAGCGCGCTATTCACGCCGTAAAGCACGCTCGTAAGTTTGTCGACGATGTCGAGTTTTATGCCGAGGATGCGGGCCGCTCCGATCAGGAGTTCCTGGTCCGCATTATCGAGGCAGCGATCAAGGCCGGCGCTACGGTCGTGAATATTCCGGACACCACGGGCTATAACATGCCTTGGGAGTTTGGCGCCCGTATTCGCGATCTGCGCGAGCGCGTGGCCGGCATCGAGGACGTTACGATTTCGGTCCACACGCATAACGATCTGGGCATGGCCACAGCCCTTGCACTCGAGGCGGTCCGCAATGGCGCGACGCAGATCGAGTGCACCATCAACGGCTTGGGCGAGCGAGCGGGCAACACGGCGCTCGAGGAGGTCGTCATGGCCATGAGGATGCACGAGCAGGATCTGGATGCACATACCGATATCGTAACGACCGAGCTCACGCGCGCATCCAAGCTCGTCAGCTCAATCACTGGCATTAATGTGCAGCCCAACAAGTCCATTGTGGGCGCTAATGCGTTTGCACACAGCTCGGGCATTCACCAGGATGGCGTGCTCAAGGCGCGTGACACCTACGAGATTATCGATCCCAAGGACGTGGGTGCAGCGGGATCCGAGATTATCCTTTCGGCACGTTCGGGCCATGCGGCGCTGCGCCATCGTCTCGCCGAGCTGGGTTATACGTTTGGCGATGAGGAATTCGAGTCGATCTATCAGCGCTTCTTGGAGATTGCAGATCAAAAGAAAGAGGTCTTTGACGAGGACCTGGAGTCGATGATTCAGGAGCGCCAGCGCGAGGTCAAGGCGATCTACACCCTCGACGCGCTTCAAGTTTCCTGCGGCGACCCGCTTATTCCTACGGCCACGGCAACCATCACGGACGAGGACGGCGCGACACGGGTGGTTTGCTCGACGGGTACTGGTCCGGTTGATGCGGCCTACAAGGCGGTCGACAAGGCCATCTCTGCCCATGGCGAGCTGACGGAGTTCAATGTTAAGGCCATCACGCGTGGCATCGACGCTATCGGTGAGGTGACGGTGCGCATCACCGCCGAGGATGGAAAGATCTACACCGGCCGCGGCGCGGATACCGACATTATCGTGAGCTCGGCCAAGGCTTACATCAACGCTATTAACCGCATGATTCAGACCAACCGTTCCAAGGCGGGCAAGTAACGATATTCGGCAGGGCAAAGCCCGCTTGAGAGGGGAATCACATGGCACGTCCCATGACCGTAGCAGAGAAAATTTTGGCGGCACACGCCGGGCTCGATGAGGTAAAGCCGGGCCAGCTGGTCGAATGCGACCTGGACATCGTGCTCGCCAACGATATTACCGCACCTATCGCGATCGATGTCTTTCGCGAGCTGGGTGCCACCGAGGTGTTCGATCGCGACCGCGTTTGCCTGGTGCCCGATCACTATGCGCCCAACAAGGACATCAAGAGCGCCGAGCAGACCAAGAAGATGCGAGATTTTGCGCACGAGCAGCATGTGACGCACTATTACGAGCAAGGTTGCGCGGGCATTGAGCACGCCCTGTTGCCCGAGCGCGGCGTGGTGGTCCCGGGCGATCTGATTATCGGTGCCGACTCGCATACCTGCACGTATGGCGCCTTGGGTGCGTTTTCGACCGGTGTGGGCTCAACAGACGCCGGCGTGGGTATTGCCACGGGGCGCGCATGGTTTAAGGTGCCGCCGACGATTCGCTTTGAGATTAACGGCGAGCTTGAGGACGGTGCCACCGCCAAGGACATCATCCTGCACATTATCGGCATGATCGGCGTGGACGGTGCCCTGTACCAGGCCATGGAGTTTGCCGGCAGCACCATCGAGGGCCTGTCGATGGAAGGTCGCATGACAATTTCGAACATGGCGATCGAAGCGGGCGGCAAGGCGGGCATTATCGAGGTCGATGATGTTGCCCGCGCCTGGCTCAAGGGACGCTGCGAGCGTGATTACGTTGAGTATCACGCCGATTCAGACGCCGAGTATGCCCAGGTTATTGCCATTGACGCGGCCGACATTAAGCCGTGTGTATCGTGGCCGCATCTGCCCAGTAACACTCATCCGGTGAGCGAGAGCCGTCACATCATGATCGACCAGGCGGTAATCGGCTCGTGCACCAACGGACGTATCGAGGATATGCGTGCTGCGGCCGAAGTCATGCGCGGCCATAAGGTTGCCGACGGGGTGCGTTGCATCGTGATTCCGGCGACCCAGGCGGTCTTCCGCCAGTGCATGAAGGAGGGATTGACCGACATTTTCCTAGATGCCAACTGTGTGTTCTCCACGCCCACGTGCGGTCCGTGCCTGGGCGGCTACATGGGCATCTTGGCGGCGGGGGAGCGTTGCGTTTCTACGACCAACCGCAACTTTGTCGGCCGTATGGGCGACCCCACGTCCGAGGTCTATCTGGCCTCGCCGGCCGTGGCGGCTGCTTCTGCCGTGGCGGGGCACATATGCTTGCCGTCTGACCTGTAGGGGCTACGGGGTCCTTCGACCTTTGCTCGCTACTGCGGACAGTCCTGGCACTTTTTTTGTTCGCCGAAGGCGAACGCTAACTTTCCATTAGCTTTTTTGTAGCCGAAACGCGAACGAGGGATTTGATATTTGCTTGCGTCGAGTTCCGCACGAGCCGGAGAGCACTTAATGTGCTCTCCGTGCGAGCAGGACTGTCCGAGTAAGTAAATATCAAATCCCCCGCATTCCATGTTTGAACGGAGAATGATATGAACTTTGAAGGTTCGGTTTTTCGATATGGTCGTGACGTTGATACTGATGTGATTATTCCTGCTCGTTATTTGAACTCATCGGATCATGCGCATTTGGCTTCGCATGCTATGGAGGATATTGATCCCGCGTTTGCCTCTGCCGTGAGGCCCGGTGACATCATAGTGGCTGAGGAGAACTTTGGTTGCGGTTCTTCGCGTGAGCATGCCCCGGTTGCCATTAAGGCTGCAGGGGTGTCGTGTGTTATTGCCAAGAGCTTCGCACGCATCTTCTATCGCAATGCCATTAACGTGGGCCTGCCCATTATGGAGTGCCCCGAAGCTGTCGATGCGATTTGTGCCGGCGATACCGTGAAGGTCGATACCGATGCGGGTGTCATCACCAACGAGCGTACTGGCGAGACTTTTACAGCTGAGCCGTTCCCGCCATTTATTGCCGAGATTATCGAGGCCGGCGGTTTGGTTGCGCGCACGCGTGCCAAGATTGTCGCGGCAAAGCGTCAGGAGGCGTAAGCGATTATGACGGTCAAGCTGGATAATCCGTTTGCAAACGGGCCGAGTAGCGAAAGCTGGAGCTGCAACGTGAAGAAGACCTATAAGATCTGCTGTCTTCCTGGTGACGGCATTGGGCCCGAGGTTATTGCCGAGGGTAAGAAGGTGCTGGCTGCCGTGGGCAAGCGCGCCGGCGTAGAGTTTGCCTTTGAGGATCACCTGATTGGTGGCGCGGCGATCGATGCGTGCGGCAATCCGCTGCCCGATGAAACCCTTGTGGCGGCAAAGGCGTCGGACGCCGTGCTGTTGGCATCCGTCGGTGGCCCAAAGTGGGATTCAACCGATCCGGCGGCCCCGCGCCCCGAGCAAGGCTTGCTGCGTATCCGCAAAGAACTCGGCCTCTATACCAACCTTCGCCCTGTAAAAATCTACGACGCACTTGCCAGCGCATCGACGCTTCGTCCCAAAGTCATCAAGGGCGTTGACATGGTACTCGTCCGCGAACTTACCGGTGGCATTTACTTTGGCAAGCACGAGCGCTTTTATGACGAGGGCGGTGCGGGCACCGACGGTGTGGCTGGCCAGCGCGCGGTTGACGTAATGGAGTACCGCGAGTACGAAGTTGAGCGCATCGCCCGCCAGGCGTTCGAGGCAGCTCGCAAGCGCCGCGGCAAGGTGACAAGCGTGGACAAGCGCAATGTATTGGAGACGAGCCGCATGTGGCGTGAGGTCGTGCATCGCGTGCATGACGAGGAGTATCCAGATGTAGAGCTTGAGGACCTGCTCGTCGACAACGCCGCCATGCAGCTCATTAACCGACCGGCCGACTTTGACGTCGTAGTTACGGAGAACATGTTCGGCGACATTCTCTCCGACGAGGCGGCGCAGATTACCGGATCGCTCGGCATGCTTGCCTCGGCTTCGCTGGGCGATGGCGTGTCGCTGTTTGAGCCGAGCGCCGGCAGCGCGCCCGACATCGCGGGGCTCGGTATCGCTAACCCGCTCGCGCAGATCCTGTCGGCGGCAATGCTGCTCACGTACGCGCTCGACATGGGTGAGCAGGCTGCTTGGATCGAAAATGCCGTGGCGCGTGTGCTTGACGAAGGCTGGCGTACCCGCGACATCGCCGACGCCAGCACCCCTGCCGATAAGATCCTCGGCACGACCCAGATGGGCGATAAGGTCATCGCCGCGCTGTAGTGTCGAGATGTCCGGAACCACCACAAAGGTGCCTGTCTCCTTTGTGGTGGTTACCAGGGGGTTCTGGCGGTTGAGGACTCGATTGCCTCGTGGCGCTTGAGTTCGCGGCGCATGGTTTGCGAATTGAGCCAGGCTGCCTGCCAGCCACGGATAGGGTAGCGCGCTTCGTCCAGCTCAAACTGCGTATAGCCGCAGGCGTTGATAATCGTTGTCCCGCATGCGTGCTGGCGTTCGCGTTGAAAGTCGCGAACATAGCATTGGTGCACATGCCCGTGCACCATGTAGTCGGGATTCCATGTCTCGAGCGCTGTGTTAAAGCATTCGAATCCCCGATGCGGCAGATCGTCCAGATCGCCCATGCCGGCGGCGGGCGCATGGGTGAGCAAGATATCGCAGCCGCCGACCATCCTCACTTTGCGGGACAGCTTACGCATGCGCTTGGCCATCTCGCGCTCGGTGTACATGTTAGCGCCATCTCGATAGCGCATGGAGCCGCCAAGCCCCGCAATGCGGACGCCGCGATACACGTACACGGTGTCTTCGACACAGATGCAGCCGCCCGGTGCATGACGCGCGTAGCGGTCATCGTGATTGCCACGCACGTAGATGAGCGGTCTGTTGATGACCGTGACCAAAAACTCAAGATAGTCCGGGTCCAGATCGCCAGCGGACAAAATCAGGTCGACACCCTCAAAGCGTTCCTTGCGAAAGCACTCCCATAGGCATCGTTCTTCGGTATCGGCTATGGCAAGTATTTTCATAGGGCGCGGACCTTCGGCTCATCGTCGGGCTGCGGAATGGTACCCACCACGTTGTCTGCCAGCCAATTCATCTCGACAATCTGCGTGCTCGGCAGTGGGGGAAAGCCCTCAATCTGTACCACGCCGTCTTGGCTATGGAGCTCGCCGCCAAATGGATTGATGGAGCCCTCGACGATGCCATTGCGGAGGAGCTGAACAAGCTTGCGCGTCTGATAGGGCAGGCCCGGAGCGTAGCGAATGTCGATAACGCCCGAGCTCATGCCATACCAGTAGTTGACGGCGCGGACCCGGCTGTCGTCACTGGTCTCGTCCCAGGTGCCATGCAGCAGACTTCGCACGATAAGCTCGTAGTATCGGCCCCAGTTCCATACCGGCATGGCAATGCCGGCAACCTTGCCATCGACCAGGCGGTGGAGTCCGTAGGCCGTGGGGTCTTCGAGCGACTTTGACATATCGGCGCCGGTCATGACGCTCACGCCTTCGCGGCACATGGCCTCGGCAAGGCCTCCGGCGGGCACATCGCCCCAGGTTAGGATAATTTGCGCACGGGGGTCGAGCAGCGAGGCGCCAATCGCAAAGGCGTTGATCTCGCTGAGTGCGCCCGAGGCGAAGACCGACGCGTGGTAACCGATGCGGTGGTTGTCCGCCATGCTGGCGGCAAGGGCGCCCAGGAGAAACTTTGCTTCGTACATCTTGCCAAAGTACGAACGGACGCTTTGGTGAGGAAGACCGATGGAGCAGTTAAGGAACCGAACCCGGGGATATTCAACGGCAGCCCTGAGCGTGTATTCCATCAGGCGGTGCGAGGTCGAGAAGATGACGTTTGCTCCATGTTTGACAGCCGTTTCCACGGCGGCGTAGAACACGTCCGGATCGTGACAGTCCTCAAACGCCTCGGTGCGCACGATACCGCCAAAGTGCTCATCGAGATACTGACGCCCTTGGTCGTGCAGCCTGTCCCAGCTCGACGTCGCACAGGTGAATTCATGGATAAAGGCGATGCGCAGGGGGTTGGCCGCCGAATAGACGGTCTTGCCCATAAAGAAGTTGAGCATGCCGGAGGTGGACTTGGCGGGCAACTCCTCCTCATCGACGTTTGGCGCTTCGACAAGATCGACCTTGTCCTCGTCACTTTTCCCGGCGATGACCAGTTCGCGCCAGATCTTGCACAGGCGGTTTACGACGATATCTGTCGGCGTATCCAGCAGGCGGTCCTGGTTGTACACATTGAGGTAGACGAGCATGGCGTCGGCGGGCGTAATGTCCAGGTGGTCGCCGCCCGCGCGAAGGTAGGCGCGCTTAAAGAGTAGGAAGGTGTGGCGCAGGTAATCGACCTTTTTCTGGGGCCATTTTTCGATAAGGTTCTGACCGAGCATCTTGGCGAGCGTTTCGTAGCTTCCTTCGCGCGAGAACTCGATCTCGTATAGGGGGCAGACACGCCAAAACGCGCAGAACTCGCCGTACAGGCGACTTTCGACGGAATCCCATTTGCCGGGGTAGAGGCGGGTGACCTTGGCCGAAACCGTCGGGGCGTCCAGGAATTTGAGGACGCTGACGCGCTTGTTGCCCTCCTGGACATAGAACCTATGCATGAACTCGGTGACGATGATGGGGTCGCGATAGCCCTCGGTTACCTGAATGTCGTAGAGGTTGGACCACTTGCGGGCGAACTCGGTGCTAAACGGCAGCAGGGGCATAAAGTTGCATGAAAAGGCGGACTGACGGCCCTTGGTAACCGTGCCGACAACCATTTCGAGCGGAATATCCCGCAGGCCGACATTCTCTCGCTGACCTAGGGGGAGCTGGGCAACCAAACTGTCGAGGTCCGTAAGGTATGGATGCTCGCATTGGCTAATGGCGCGTCGACGTCCTTGCTCGCCGCGCTTGCGTGCTTGACGGTAGGCCTTTTCCATAGTTTGCTCCCTTAGTCGTTTAAACAACTGTATGAACTATGGTACCACGAATGAAAACCTCCCATTTCCCGATGTCCAAGAAATGGGAGGCAGTTCACTGTCCCCTTTGTGGTGCTTTAGGCGATGATGGGAGCGATAGCGCGGATGCAGGCGTCGGCAGCGGTGAGTGTGGTGCTGTCGTCACTGACGATAAAGATGATCTTGCCCTTGATGCCAAAGTCGCCGATTTCGCTAAAGAGCACGTAGGGCTCCTGGTCAAAGCCCGAGATGGGCGAGACGGCCGTTTTGGTTGCTCTCGTGAGCTCGTCTGCCAGCGCGTCAAGGGAAGCCCATTTAGACGTATCCTTTACGGCAACGGGCACGGCCACACGTCCAAAGGGCATCAGATGCACGAGCGTGTCCTTGGAGATGTTGGAGTTGGGCACAATGATGGTCTGCCCGTAGGCATCCTCGATGGTCGTGTGGCGCCAGGTGATGTCCTGGACCACGCCCGACACGCCGCCAACCTCGATATTGTCGCCGGGCTTGATGATGCCCATAAAGGTCACCTGCATGCCGCCGATAAGGTTCGACAGCGTGTCCTGAAAGCCGAGCGAGATGGCAATGCCGCCGACGCCAAGAGCGGCGACGAGCGCGTTTGCGTTAATGCCAAAGCAGTTGTCGAGGATAAAGCTGCCGCCAATCATCCAGATGACGGCGCGCGCGATGTTGATGAAGATACTCGATGCCGGAAGCGGGTTATCGTCGCGGTTGAGCAGGTGACGCAGCGTTTTGGAAACGACTTTGGCGGCGACGGCGGTGCCTATCGCCAAGATGCCAGCCCAGATGATGTTGTGGACCCACCGCTGCTCAAAGAAATGAAGAATCGGCTCAAACAATTCCATGTAGGGAAAACCTCCTCATGATCGTTCAACCATGATACCCACCAAAAAGCCCGTCCGATCACAACGGACGGGCTTTTGCGCTCGATATAAGGTTTGTACGGCGGGGCTGCAAGGCCCGGCGGTGTAGCTTAGCGGCGGCGCTTCCAGATAATGCCGACCATGATGACGATGATGCCGCCGATGAGGCATGCACCGACCACGGTCAGCGTACGGTCTCCCGTTGCGGCAAGCTTACCGGCCGTCTTCTTGGTGGTGATCTGCGTGGTCGTCGTGCCGGGGTTGGATGAGGGCTCAGGCGTTGGGGTCGGATGGGGTGCGGGGCTCTCGGCGGAGCCAAAGCTGATGGTGCCCGCGAGCGAGGCCATCTTGTTCTCCCAGTCGTCCTGCCCGATCAGTGCCCTCAGCGCTGCCTCGCACGTACTCCACTCGGCGCACTTCTTAGCTTTTGCAAAGGTGGGAAAGACGGTCGTGTTGGTAATGATGTAGTTGTTGGTGGCGACGGCGTAGTTCTTGGCGGGGTCGAGCGCGCTGCCATCCTTGGTGAGTGTGGCGCTCACAATGCGCTTGCCTTCGGGCTGCGTCCAATCAATCGTCACGTTAATGCCGCCAAAGGAGAGAACGCTGCCAGAGTCATCGCGCCACTTGTACTTGTCTTGCGCCTCCTGCTCGGTATGGCCGGCTGCCACGTAGGCTTGCTGAAGCTCGTAGCTGTGATTGCAATCGTCGCTGATCTGCAGTGAGTGCTCAAGCGCTGCGAGGAAGTTTGCACCGGTCATGGTCCAGGTCTCCACGGTGTTGCCATAAGGCGAGATGGCGATGACGTTGCCGGCGGTCACATCGCCCGCCGCGATGCCGCCGCGGATGCCGCCCGCGTTTTCGATGGCGAGGTCTGCCCCCGTCAGGGCAAGATAAGAGCCGCAGATCACATGCCCGATGGTCTGGGCCTTGGTGGTGTCGCTCGCTTTGCTGGGACGCAAATCGGTGGTGCGCACCATCTCCCAGCCATGCGTACCCGCGGCGTCTTCGCCGTAGAAATAGTCAGTGGCGGATGTGCCGATCACTTTGTTCGACTCGATTTTAAAGGCGTCGTCGAGTGGCTTGATTTTGTTATTGCGAACCTCATCGAGTTGACTCTGGTAGAAGGCGCCCTTGTCGGGGTCTGCCAAAAGGTCGTTGACGTTCTTGGCGGTGTAGAGCTTCTCGTCGCTGTCGTCTGCGGGGATCGTGACCGTGTCATCGTCGGTCGTCACGGTGCCATTCGTGTCGTACTTGTACGGAATGGAAAGCAGGCCGACCTCGGCAAAGGCGCTGCCCGCCTCGACGACGCGGACCGGCTTGCCGTCGGCCCCCGTCACGTTTTCGTCTAAGTTGATGTGCTCGTGGCCCGCGACCAGTGCATCGACCCCAACGAGCTTTGCAGCAAAGGCCTTGGCGTTGAGCGTGTGCGCGATGCAGACGATAACGTTGCAGCCCTCATCCTCGCGCAGTCGCTTAGCCTCGGCATTGATGGCGGCTGCCGCATCCGAGAACGACGTGTCCTGGACAAGGCCTTCGCGCAGTGAGAATCCCAGCGACTCATCCATGGCACCCACGACGCCGACCTTGATTTTGTAGTCGAATGTGGAGTGGTCTTCGCTGTCCTCCCAGGTACGGTCGAGCGTCTTGGTGATGCTCGAGCTCCATACGCCGCTCGTAGACTTCGCGTTTGCGCAGAGCATGGCGAAGGGCGTGCCGGTGGTGCTGTAGCCGGTCATGGTGCGGAGCTTGTCCGCGCCGTAGCTCCAGTCGTGGTTGCCCGGCGTGGTCGCGTCGTAGCCGTTCGCATAAAAGGTGTCCATGAGCTCGGCGATGCTTTTGCCCTCGCTCATAGTGGCGAAGGATTGCCCGTGGAAGGTATCGCCCGCATCGAGCAAAAGATCGGGGGCACTGCCTTGAGCGCTATAGAGAACTGCCAGTCCGTCAAAGCCGACAGTGCCGGTACCCTTGCTTGCGTTGTAGCTGTACTTGTAGCTGCCGTGGATATCATTGGTGTGCATGACGGCCACGGAGCCGTCAATAGCGGCGGGCAGGTTCCCCGCGAAAGCGAGGCTTGGGATGCCTGCGAGCGCGCTGGCAAACAACGCGGCAGCTAACGCAAGGCGGGGGAGTCTTTTCATGGCGGTCTCCTTACTCTTTAATAAAAACCGCCGCAAAGGTGTCTGTCCCTTTGCGGCGGTTTTGACGTCTGCGCAGATAAAACCTGCCAAAATAAACCTGTCCCTTTTTGGTAGGTTTAGCTCAGCAGCATGCGGTCGTTGGCGAGCTCGCCGCCCGAGACCTCCTCGAACTTCTGAAGCAAGTCGGCCACGGTGAGCGATTTCTTCTCATCGCCCGCCACGTCGTAGATCACGTGGCCCTCGTGCATCATGATCAGGCGATTGCCCAGACGGATAGCGTCGTTCATGTTATGCGTGACCATGAGCGTGGTCAGGTGGTTCTCGTCGACGATCTCCTCGGTCAGATTGAGCACCTTAGAGGCCGTCTTGGGGTCGAGTGCCGCGGTATGCTCGTCGAGCAGCAGCAGGCGCGGCTTGGTGAGCGTGGCCATGAGCAGGGTGAGTGCCTGGCGCTGGCCGCCCGAGAGCAGGCCGACCTTGGCGTTGAGGCGCGTGTCCAGACCAAGGTCCAGGCGTTTGAGCAGCTTGACGTACTCGTCCTTCTCGGCCTTGGTGACGCCCCACGAAAGGCCGCGACGCTGGCCGCGACGTTTGGCGAGTGCCAGGTTCTCGGCAATTTGCATGTCGGCTGCGGTGCCGCGCATGGGGTCCTGGAACACGCGGCCCAGGTACTTGGCACGCTGCGACTCGCTCAGACGCGAGATGTCGGTGCCGTCGAGCTCGATAACGCCCGAATCGAGCGGATACACGCCGGCGATCATGTTGAGCAGCGTGGACTTGCCGGCGCCGTTGCCGCCAATCACGGTTACAAAGTCGCCGTCGTTGAGGGTAAGGTCGACGCCGGTAAGAGCGCGCTTTTCGGTGACGGTGCCCTTGTTAAAGGTCTTCTTGACGTGCGAGAGCTTAAGCATCTGCCTCATCCCCCTTCGTGTAGGAGCTGCGGAGCTTATAGCGCTCCCAAACCACGGGCACGCATAGGGCCACGGCGACAATCACGGCGGAGAGCAGCTTCATGTCGTTGGCGTCCATGCCCAGCTGCAGCACGATGGCGCGGATGAGGAAGTACACCACGGAGCCAAAGACGGCGGAGGCAAGACGGACGCTAAACTGCGTGAGACCGCCGGGCAGCAGGCGGCCGAGCACCTCGCCGATAACAATGGCGGCGAGACCGATAACGATGGCGCCGGTGCCCATGCCAATGTCGGCGTACTTCTGGCTCTGGCAGATGAGCGCGCCCGAAAGGCCAATGAGGGCGTTGGAGAGCACGAGGGCGATCATCTTAGTGGAGTTGGTGTTGACGCCCAGGGCACGGATCATGTACTCGTTGTTGCCGGTGGCGCGCAGCGCCGAGCCGATCTCGGTGCCAAAGAACCAATACAGGATGGCAACGATAGCCACGGCGAGCAAGATGCCCAGGATGATGGCAACGGTGGACTGCGGCAGGCCCGTCATATTGCTGACGGCCGAGAACACGGTGCCCTTGGCAAGGATGGGCGTGTTGGATTTGCCCATGATGCGCAGGTTGATGGACCACAGGCTGATCTGGGTGAGGATTCCGGCGAGGATCGCGGGAATCTCAAAGACGGTGGTCAGAATGCCCGTGACCGCGCCCGCAATGGCGCCGGCGCACATGCCGGCCAAAACGGCGAGCAACGGGTCGACATTGTTGTTGACGATGAGCACGGCGCAGACGCAGCCGCCGAGGGCAAAGCTGCCGTCACAGGTCATATCGGGGATGTCGAGCAGGCGGAACGTGATAAACACGCCAAGCACCATAATGCCCCAGAGGACACCCTGCGAAACGGCGCCCTGCAACGCAATGAGCATGCTTCATACCTCCTAGGATAGGGTGGACACGTGATTTTCCATAATAGCGGTACCAATGCATAAAAGAGCAGCGGACGGACATTTTGTTTTACCAAAAACAAGCAGGGCGAACGCCGGTCTTTAGCGTTCGCCCCAATGACTCAGATATTGAATAACGCAGCTATGGCGCAAGCGCGTGCCTAGCTGCGTTACCGCGCATGGCGCTACTCGTCTAGAGCGGAAAGGTCGATGCCCAGGGCCTCGGCCATCTCGTCGTTCTTGATGACGACCAGATCCTTGCTCGGGAGGTGCTTGATCGGCATATCCTCGGGCTTGGCCTCACCCTTCAGAATCTTAACGGCCATCTCGCCCGCGGCGTAGCCCAGGTCCTCATAGTTGATGGAAAGGGTGAACAGGCCGCCGGCCATGCACATGCCCTCCTCGCCGGTCACAAAGGGAAGCTTGTTCTCCTTGCAGATCTGACCGACCTGCGAAGCGCCCGCGGCGATGGTGTTGTCAGTGGGGGAGTAGAGCGCGTCGACCTTGCCCACGGCAGACTCGACGACGGACTGGATCTCGTTGGAGCTCGAGACGGTGAAATCGGTGTACTCCAGGCCCAGCTTGTCGAGTTCCTTCTTGGCGGCCTTGATCTGGACGTCGGAGTTGGACTCGGCGGTGCAGTAGAGCAGTCCGACCTTTTTAACGTCGGGCAGGACCTTCTGCATCATCTCGAGCTGCTCGGCGACCGGGGTGAGGTCGGAGGCGCCGGTGACGTTGGTGCCGGGCTTGTCGTTGTCCTGGACCAGGCCGGAGGCGGCGTAGTCGGTGATGGCGCAGCCCACGATGGGGATATCGGCCGTGGCGCCGGCGGCAGCCTGTGCGGCAGGCGTGGCGATGGCGTAGATCAAGTTGACGTTGTCGCCCACAAACTTGTCGGCGATGGACTTACATGTGGACTGGTCGTTCTGGGCGTTCTTCTGGTCGATCTTGACCTTGAGTCCGCTCTTCTTGATGGCCTTGACAAAGCCGTCGTTGGCGGCGTCGAGCGCGGAGTGCTCAGTGAGCTGCAGAACGCCGATGGTGTAGTCGGAACCGGCGGCTGCAGAGCCGGAACCAGAGTTGCCGCCGCATCCGGCGAGCGGGGCCAGTGCGAGCAGGCCGGCGGAGACCAGAAGGCTCCTGCGGCTGATGGTGATGTCGTTCATGTCATTACCCCCAGTATAGAAATTGCTGGAAACACTGCACTCAAACAAAGTGCAAGTGGGTCTATAGTAGCGCCGATGCCCATTTTTTCAACAACCTGTCGGGTTTTTTAATACTGAACCGGATGGACGGCGGGGGATTCGGCGGGCAACGGCAAGACTTAGGCGGCGGGCGCGGGCCGCTCCCCCTCGTCCAGCGCGGCAAAGAGCTTCTTGCCGTCGAGCAGGCGCGTGCTAACGTTTCTCATGCGGCTGACCTCGACGGTGCGTAGGGTGTCGTCGGAGCCGTGCCCGTCGACGACCGTTCCCAGCAGATACGAGACGCCGTCTCGCTGTTTGATGGCAAAAGGCCGAACGGTCATCCTCGTCACTTCGATCTTGTCATGTGTCGTGACGCTTGAAATGTCAAAGCTCACCGTGGTTCCGTGGTCGATGGCCCGCTCGATGAGCTCGCAGGTATCGATGCGTTTGGCGGGCGGTCGCGTGGCCTTGGCGGGTTTGCCTTCTGCGCTTGGTGCCGGCTCGGACGTATCGAGATAGCCGCGAACGTCGGCGCTTGCCATGGCGACCAGATGGCGCGCTATGCTTTTTCTGGTCGCGATGGGTGTGGAGCGGTTGCGCATGACCATGCCATGGAGTCGAATGATTTCCTCGTCGGAGAGCGGTCGGGTGAGAAGTCGGTAACCCGCGCCGCGCTTGTACTCAATCTCGTATCCGGCATGTCGCAGGGCGGAAATCGCGGTATGGATACTGCGCCGCGCTGCCGAGATGGGCATGCGAGCGGGGTCGTCGGGATGGGCGAGACGCTCGATCAGCTCATCGGGAGGAAGCGCTTTGTCCTCACCGGTATGCTCGCTTAAGAGTTGCAGGATGCGCACAGCGCGATAGGCTGCCATGGAAGCAGCACCCCTGGTCGTGGCCTCGTAGTTCTCAACAGCGGGTTTGGCCATTGCGTTCACGTCCTTTCCGTTTTTGGGTGATGACGGTACGGAGCCTAGGACACGGGGTTTGCTGAGGGGCGCAGGGCACTCTGGGTGGTCGGTAGTCGTCGGCAAGCGGCGGATCGAGTTTTCAACAGCCCTGATCAGCTGACCAAAAGCTTGACAAAAGCCTGACGGATGCTGTTGAAAAAAGCGCCCCTCGGCTTGCCGAGAGGCGCTGGTGCGACACGCTGTAACGCGCGGGACGGAGCTGTGGCGATTAGAAATCGGCGTTGCCCACGGTGCGGGGGTGCGGAAGGACGTCGCGGATGTTGCCCACGCCGGTCAGATACATGACCAAGCGCTCGAAGCCCAGGCCGTAGCCGGCGTGTTTGCAGGAACCGTAGCGGCGCAGGTCAAGGTAGTACTTGTACTGCTCGGGGGCCATGCCAAGGTCCTTGATGCGGGCCTCGAGAAGATCCAGGCGCTCCTCGCGCTGGGAGCCGCCGATAATCTCGCCGATACCGGGAACCAGGCAGTCGGCGGCGGCGACGGTCTTGCCGTCGTCGTTCATGCGCATGTAGAAGGCCTTGATCTCGGCCGGGTAGTCGGTCACGAAGGTCGGGCGCTTAAAGTGCTCCTCGGTCAGGAAGCGCTCGTGCTCGGTCTGCAGGTCAATGCCCCAGCTGACAGGATAGTCAAACTTGTGACCGGCGGCGACGGCCTGCTCCAGGATCTCGACGGCCTCGGTGTAGGTGACGCGGGCAAAGTCGGAGTTGGCTACGTGGTTCAGGCGCTCGATCAGGCCCTTGTCCACAAACTTGTTGAGCATGTTGAGCTCGTCGGGGCAAGTGGCCATAACGTCCTTAAGAACGTACTTGAGCATGGCCTCGGCGTTATCCATGTAGTCGTTCAGGTCGGCAAAGGCCATCTCGGGCTCGATCATCCAAAACTCGGCGGCGTGGCGCGTGGTATTGGAGTTTTCGGCGCGGAAGGTGGGGCCAAAGGTGTACACGTCGCCAAAGGCCATGGCAAAGTTCTCGGCATTGAGCTGGCCGGACACGGTAAGGCTTGCATGCTTGCCAAAGAAGTCCTGGCTCCAGTCGACCTCTCCGGACTCGGTGAGAGGCGGATTTTTGGGGTCGAGCGTGGTCACGCGGAACATCTCGCCGGCGCCCTCGCAGTCACTCGTGGTGATGATGGGGGTGTTGACGTAGACAAAGCCCTGCTCCTGGAAGAAGCGGTGGATGGCGGCAGCCGCGACAGAGCGGATGCGGAACACAGCGCGGAACAGGTTGGTGCGCGGGCGCAGGTGCTGCTGGGTACGCAGGAACTCGACGGTTGCGCGCTTCTTCTGCAGCGGGTAGTCCGGGGCGCTCGTGCCCTCTACCTCGATGGAGGTGGCAGAAAGCTCGAAAGGCTGGGGCGCATCGGGGGTCAGCCTGACGGTGCCGGTGCAAATGAGTGCAGCCGAGACGTTTTGGTGGGCGATCTCGTCGTAGTTGCCGAGCGTCTCGCGGTTCATGACGACCTGCAGGTCGCGGAAGCAGCTGCCGTCGTTGAGCGTGACGAAGCCAAAGTTCTTCATGTCGCGGACGGACTTGACCCAGCCGGCGACAGTGACGGCCTTGCCGCCGAGCGACTCGGAATCGGCATAGAGCTGCGCGATTTTGGTGCGGTTCACGTATCCTCCCATAGCGGTTGAATGATAGTTATCCATACAGTTCGATATTCTAGCAGCTCGGCTCATTTGGGCTATACAGATAAGGTATTGACGGGACGGTTTTCAAACGAAAAGCGCCCGCGGCCAGATGGTCGTGGGCGCTTGGCGTGTTGCCTATTGGCTGTACGGCGCAGGACTCGTTACTTGGTCTTAGCCACCAGCAGCGGGTCGCCCAGCTTGACGAGCGGGTTGCCGCCGATAAGCGTTCCAGACTCGCCGACATGGTCGATGCTCTTAAGACGATCGAGCTCGGAGATGATGACGGTCACGATGTCCTCGTGGCCAGCGGCCTTAATGGCATCGCGGTCGAAACTGATGAGCGGCTGGCCTGCCTTGACCACATCGCCCATCTCGACAAAGCGGGCAAAACCCTTGCCGTTCATTTGTACGGTGCCCAGGCCGACATGGATGAACACGCGAAGGCCGTCCTCGGTGATCATGCCAATAGAGTGGTTGGTGACGGTGGTGGCGCCGATGCGGCCGTTAGCGGGCGCATAGATGGTGCCGGTGATGGGCTCGATGCCGTAGCCCTGGCCGAGCATACCCGAGGCGATGGTCTCGTCGGGAACCTCGTTTAGATTGACGAGTACACCGTTAACGGGAGCGTAGATGACGCCTTCGCGGGTGGCGAAGCTTGCCGCGGGCGGTACGGACGCCTCGCCCGACGAGTTGAACGTGGACTTGAGCGAATCGAGCAGACCCATAGATGCCTCCAACGTATCAAGTGCGCATGTAGCGCACGCGTAGTTTTGCCGGAAACGTTTCGTGTGTGTTACCGGCTCGGTCAGCGTCTCTATTTTACGCTGCTCAACGACGGCCCTGAGCTGGGATTATGTGATATATCAGTTGAAGGGAACTTATTGCGGATACGTTTCGATGCCGTGCGTACAAGTGGGGTACGCTTGAAGGCGATACATAACGTGCGCACGAATCGCGCGAAGGGAGCATATATGATCGTCGAGAGCCATGCGCTGTGGGGCGAGGAGCCGACCGAGGAATATCCGGCGACGTTTACCTATATGGGGGCCGAACCGCTGCCCGGCAAGCCCAATGGTCGTCGCCCGGCAGTGATCATCTGCGGCGGAGGCGCGTTTACGCACATCGCCCCGCATGAGCAAGATCCGGTGGCGTTTGCCTTTTTGGACCGCGGGTACCAGGCCTTTGTTCTCAACTATGTCACGAGTGGCACGGGTGATGTGAGCTTTCCGCACCCCCAGGCAGATCTTGCCAAGATGGTCGCCACGGTTCGTGCGAATGCCGACGAGTGGCATGTCGATCCCAAGCGCGTGTGCGTTGTGGGCTTTTCGGCGGGCGGCATGATTTGCGCCTCGCTGGCAACGCAGTGGAAGACCGGCCCCTTCGCGGCACTTGTCGGGGCGCGTCCGGACGACATTCGTCCCGATGCCGTGGTGCTGGGCTATCCGTTGCTCGACTTTGCCTATGTCCGCGACATGCAGACGCGCGATCCGCGCATCGACTTGCGCGTGCCCAAGACAGGTGGCAAGACGGGGCGCGATTTGCTCAACGACTACCTGTCGATGGTGACCGGCGGCGAGGCGACCGACGAACACCTGGCCGACATCTGTCCCACCACGCACGTTTCGCGTCAGATGCCGCCGACCTTTGTGTGGGGCGTGTCCGATGACAAAACGGCGCCGATCGCGCAGGTCTATCCGTTTGCTCAGCGCATGGCCGAGGAGGGCGTCGCTTGCGAGATGCACGTCTTTGACCAAGGCGGTCACGGCCTTTCGCTCGGCAATGCCAATACCGCGGTCGACAACGAGGACAAGCAGGTGGCGGTTCGCCCTTGGATTCGCCTAGCCTTCCGCTTCCTGGAGCGCCATCTGTAAGAGTAAGAGGGCCAGTCCCTCCCGTCCCTCATAACTTGCGGTGAAATAGTTCCTGTTTTTGCTGGTTAAAGCCCCAAACAGGAACTATTCCACCGCAACTTCGTTTTGAGGCCCGGGCCGGAAACCGCGTCCCAGTTTTGTCCCTCAAGGTGGGATACAGTTTCCCGCAGAGGGTCGATCGGGAAAATGCGTCCCGGTCTGAGCGACGATTCCGGGATGCATTTTCCGCAAGATGCCTCAACCGGAAAACGCATCCCGTTTCGGGCGTGAATTCCGGGATGCGATTTCCCCAAGGGGCCCCATTGGGAAGCTGCATCCCAGAATTCGCCCGGATAGTGGGACACGGTTTCCGGAAGGGTGTCGTTTGAGAAGCTGCGGCCCGGAGTCCCGCCGTTTGGTTGCTCCGCATCCTACTTATTGGCGCAAAGTAACCTGCTCCCATTGCACCAATGATCCCTTGGTGACGGAGGGAAATGAATCATTTTGAGCGGCGGTGCCAAGAATTGGTCCGCTACCGCCCGCTGCTTTCCTACCAAACGGTGAACTGGGCGTTCTCCGTGTTCCAATGGACATCGCGTACGTAATCGCGCACGCCCGCCGCGTCCCGCGCTTCGAACAGTTCAAGAATATGGGCATGTTCGGCATTGGCTTTATCGAGCAGCTTGCACGCCGTCTCTTGATCGACAGTCTCGTAATCGCGTTTGATAAAGCAGCGCTCGAGCTGCGCAATCATATCGCGTAGACGATCGTTGCCGCAGCGGTTGAAGTACGTCAGATGAAAGTCTCGCTGAATGTCGTCGTACTTTCGGATAAGACCGCCTTGGATCGCAAGGTCCATGGACCCAACCAAAAACTTCAGCTGCATGATGTCCTCTTTGGTCAGGAGGGGACAGGCGAGGTATGCCGCCTGCCCATCGAGCGGCCCCATAATCTCAAAGACTTCAACGGCGTTTTGTTGATCGAACCCACGGACACGGAATCCGCGACGGGGGAGATTGTCCAGGTAGCCATCGCTTGCCAGCTGAATGAGCGCCTCGCGAACCGGCGTGCGCGACACGCCCATGGCATCGCAGATCGCTTGCTCGCTCACGCGGTCGCCAGCCGAAAGCTCGCCGGCATCTATGCGGCTCGAAATATAGTCGTATACATGATCCTTCAAGGGTCTTCTGAGCGTTTCCATGAGCTTGTGTTCCTCAACTGTATATTTTCAAAATTAAATACGTTTCGCTTGAATAGCTCAGTTGAATTATAGAACGACCAGTTAAATCGCGCTACTTTGCGCCGATAGGTGAGAATACGCTTACCGATGAATACCTACCGTTCAGGATTGTATACAATATACAAAATAGGAAAACCGCCTTAAGATAAAGCCATCGAAAGGAAGGCGGGCGCAAAGAAGTCCCGCTCTCTGCTAAGAGATCCAAGGAGGATCATCATGACCAAGTTCAGCCACGTCATCATCCGTCGTCCCGGCAAGTCCCTGAGCAATGGCATCACGAGTGCCCCCGAGCTTGGCCAGCCCATCTACGAGCGTGCCATCGAGGAGCACTACGATTACGAGCATGCGCTCGAGCAGTGCGGCGTTGACGTGTCGGTGCTGCCGGCGCTCGAGCAGTATCCCGACAGCTGCTTTGTCGAGGATCCGGCCGTCATCACTCGCTGCGGCGCCATCATTACCAACCCCGGTGCCGACAGCCGCAACGGCGAGAAGGACGAGATCGAACCAGCCGTCCGTCGCTTCTTTGACGACGAGCATGTCAAGCACATCGTTTCTCCGGGTACGCTCGACGGCGGCGACGTCATGATGGTCGGCGACCATTTCTACGTCGGTCGCTCCGCTCGCACCAACGAAGAGGGCATCCGCCAGTTCTGTGAGATTCTCGAGGGCTGGGGTCTCGAGGGTTCCGAGGTTCCGCTGGAGGAGGTCCTACACCTCAAGACGGGCGTCAACTACATCGAGGACAACAACATGCTCGTTTCCGGTGAGTTTATCGATAAACCCGACTTTGCCCAGTACAACAAGATCGTCGTGCCCGAGGACGAGGCTTACGGCGCCAACTGCATCTGGGTCAACGGTACGGTCATCGTCGCCGAGGGCTATCCGACCGTGCTCAAGGCCGTGCAGGATCTGGGCTACAAGACGCTCGTCGTCGATACCTCCGAGTATCGCAAGGTCGACGGCGGCCTTTCTTGCCTGTCGCTGCGCTTCTAACGCGATAGCTGTAACAGTCTGATGATCGCTTGACCGATGGCCCGGCACCCGATTCGGGACGTCCGGGTCATCTTTCGTTCGATCACATGATGAAGGGGGTGCACATACAATGGCCTCTAAAGTTCAAAACGACGAGATTATCGACCCTAATGGCCTCGATCTCTTTCGTCTGACCATGATGGTCATTACCGCCAGTATTTGTGGCGGTATCTTTTCGCTTGCCGGCGATATGGCAGCAGGCGGGGCAAATACCGGTGCGGTTATCGTCTCGTGGGGAATTTGCTTTATCGGCGTCTTTGCGCTGATGATGGTGTTCAACGGTTTGTCTCAGGCTCGTCCCGACCTGACCGGCGGCATCTATGCATACGCTGCGGCTGGTTTTGGCGATTACATTGGATTCAACTCCGCCTGGGGCTACTGGATCAGCGCATGTCTTTCCAACGTGAGCTTTGCGCTCTTGCTGTTTAGCGCGCTGGGCTATTTCTTCCCTGCGTTTGGCGCGGGCAACAACCTGCTTTCCATCGTCTGCGCCAGCGCGTTTTTGTGGTTCCTTACCGTCCTTGTGCTTCGTGGCGTTAAGGAGGCTGCGGGCATTAACACTATCGTCACGTTGGCGAAGCTGGTGCCGCTGGGGCTCTTTGTGCTGAGCATCGTGCTCCTGGGTAAGTTCAACGTCGATATCTTTATGGACAACTTCTGGGGAGAGCCGGCTGGTCCTGGCTTTGGCGAGCAGGTTGTCTCGACCATGATCGCCCTTGTCTGGGTCTTCACGGGCATCGAGGGCGCTGTCGTTATCTCGGGCCGTGCAAAGTACGTGCGTGACGTCGGCCGCTCGACGGCGCTCGGATTTGCGGCTGTATTTACGCTGTATCTGATCATCTCGATGCTGTCACTCGGCATTATGCCGCGCGAGGAGATGGCGCAGCTCGCAACGCCCTCCATGGCGGGAATTCTCGAGTGCGCAATCGGTCCGGTTGGCGCTGCCATCGTAAACCTTGGCGTTATCCTTTCGCTGGTCGGCGCGCTGCTGGGCTATGTCATCATTGCGTCCGAGACGCCGTTCGAGGCGGCGCGCCAGGGATCCTTCCCTCTGGCGTTTGCCAAGACGAACAAGCACGACGCCCCGGTGGTAACGGTTCTTGTGAGCTCCGGCATCACGCAGCTCTTCTTGATCGTGTCGTATGTGGCGGCGAGCACCTACCAGTTCTTCTATAGCTGCGCAGTCAACACGATTCTGGTTCCGTATGTCTGCTCGGCTGCCTATTACATGGTGATTGGCTGGAAGAACGAGCATCTGGACGGGCCGCATGCGCCCAGCGTCGGCAAAGCCCGCTTCTTCGGTACGCTCGGCTTCATCTACACATTGTTCCTGGTGTGGTCGACGGGTCTTCAGGGCGTTATGATCACGACGATTCTTTTTGCTCCGGCCATTCCCGTCTATATGTTGGGCGAGCGAGGTCGCGGTAAGCCGGTGCTTCCGCATCTGCACGACAAGCTGATCGCAGCGGTGGTCATTATCGTAGCAATCATTTCGCTGTATCTGCACTTTGCCGGCATTGCGCCGATTGTCTAGGACTTCGGTAAGCTTCATCGCTTGGCAAGCCGGCTGAGGCATCGCGTGCCGGTGCCGTTCGGTAATCCATAACTGACGTGGGCCTCTGTAACGTACCTTTGTGAGCGCCCACTAAACCCGCGCAGGTGACTACTGTTGCCTGCGCGGGTTTTTGCAGTTGTGGTGAAATGCTGCCGGCAGCTGGGGACGTTCCTATTGCTGGCACTCTGGGACACTCCTTGGATGATCCGCATACAACGGAGGAAAGCGGATGATTTTGACGAGGGGCGGGCGGCTGTTTCGGTCCTCGGGGAAACCACGTCCCGTTTCGGGCACAGATTCCGGGTCGCAGTTTCCTCGAGGGGCTCGATCGGGAAAATACGTCCCAGTCTGAGCGCCTATTCCGGGACGCAGTTTCCGCTAGAGACCTCAGTCGGAAAGCCCATCCCGTTTTAGCGTTGGGACTGCGGACAAAAAGTTGGACCGTTGAGGTCCGGAACGGAGTCCGCATGGCATACAGTAGGAGAATGGTGGAGAGGGCCAGGGCGCTTCGCGGCGCCGGGCTCACCGT